>JAYVGE010000108.1:0-4690 GCA_043772515.1 Flavobacterium sp.
TTTCTGGGCAACCCTTAAAAGAATCGGTACGAACCGGAATGAGTTTGTCACAAATCGGAGAATTTTCTTTTATTATTGCCACTTTAGGAATGACACTGCACGCTACAAGCTCCTTTTTGTATCCAATTGTTGTAGCTGTTTCGGCTGTAACCACATTTACAACTCCGTTTATGATAAAATTATCGGCTCCGTTTTCAGAATATTTAGCCCAGAAATTACCTCGTAAATGGACAAAACGAATTCAACGCTATAGTGCCAACGCACAAGCCATAAAGACCGTTAGTAATTGGCAAACGGTAATTAATGCTTATCTGACACAAGTAGTTGTTCTCTCTGTAATTATTGTTGCCGTAATTGTGCTTTCCTCTCGATTTATTTTGCCAATGATAAAAGGATACACTTTTGGAAATATTTTGGGCGCCCTAATTACCTTAGGATTTCTTTCCCCCTTTTTATGGGCACTTTCGCTACGACGCGTTGCTGTAAATGAAGTCGCTATTTTAATGCAAGAACGAAAATCCCGTGGACCAATGGCTATGTTATTTTTGGCACGAATAGTACTCTCTACTTTTTTTATTGGTTTTTTATTGAATATCTTTTTCTCGCCAAAAATTGCGCTTATTGCGTTGGTCATTGCTATGGCTATTTATTTTATTTTTCAGAAAAAACTCAATGCGCAATACCACAAAATAGAACAGCATTTCTTATCTAATTTGAACGAAAGAGAAATTACCAAAGCCAAAAGAAGCCGAAGCGATTTATCTCCTTGGGATGGTCACATGGCTCTTTTTGAAATTGCAAAAGAATCTAACATTGCTGGAAAAACATTAAAAAAACTTCAGATTAGAGAGCAAATGGGCATCAATATTGCTTCTATAAAACGTGGAGAAATCACCATACAAATCCCCAGCGCAAATGAACGCTTATTTCCAGGTGACGAAATAAATGTAATCGGTACCGATGCACAAGTACAAGACTTTAAAGAATATCTAGACCAACACGAAATAGAAGTACCTCCCGCATTTATAGAACCCAATATCGTTTTGCGTCAAATAGAATTAAAAAATGAAGAATTTCTAGGAAAAAGCATCAAAGAATCTCGATTACGCGAAAAAACAAAAGGACTTATAGTAGGTATTGAAAAAAAAGGGAAACGAATGCTCAATCCCGAATCTAATATCGTTCTAGAAAAAGATGATATTCTTTGGATTGTAGGTGATAAAAAATTATTAGGGGAATTGGTTCATGATTAAAAAAAAACTCACCCCAACCCTCTCTCTAAAGGAGAGGGAGCTAAGAGTGAGGATTTTTTGAATGATGAAAGACGATTAATTATCAACTATAATCTTTTCGCCATTACCTATTCGTCTATTATCTTTTTATCTAAAAAAATCTATCTCGAATAATTTGGAGCTTCTTTGGTAATCGTTACATTATGAGGATGACTTTCGGTAATACCACTAGAAGTGATACGAACAAAACGGCCCGTTTCTTGCAAAGTAGGAATATCTTTGGCACCGCAGTACCCCATCCCTGCACGAAGTCCACCAATAAATTGAAGCATACTCTCGTTTAACTCCCCTTTGTAAGGGACACGCCCTACGATTCCTTCTGGAACTAATTTCTTTACATCGTCTTCGACATCCTGAAAATAACGATCCTTAGAACCACCTTCCATAGCTTCTACAGATCCCATTCCTCGGTACGATTTAAATTTTCTTCCTTCAAAAATAATAGTTTCCCCTGGAGATTCTTTTGTTCCTGCCAGAAGTGATCCCAACATAACACAATCGGCACCAGCAGCGATAGCTTTAGGAATATCTCCCGTGTAACGTATTCCGCCATCGGCAATTACGGGAACTCCTGTTCCTTTTAATGCTGCGGCTACTTCTAATACCGCCGAAAATTGAGGAAAACCGACACCTGCAACTACACGAGTAGTACAAATAGAACCAGGCCCTATCCCTACTTTTACACCATCAGCTCCATTCTCGACCAAATACAAAGCCGCTTCTGGAGTGGCAATATTACCTACGATTACATCTAATTCTGGAAATTTATCTTTTACTCGTCTCAGTACTTCTACCACAGTTTTTGTGTGTCCGTGAGCGGTATCTATAATTACAGCATCTACTCCAGCATTTACCAAAGCGGTTGCTCTTTCAACAGCATCAGCAGTAACACCCAAAGCAGCTGCTACACGCAAACGACCAAATTTATCTTTATTGGCATTTGGTTTTTGAGTCAATTTGGTAATATCTCTAAAAGTAATTAAACCTACTAATTCTTTTTTATCGTTTACTACAGGCAACTTTTCTATTTTATTCCCTTGTAATACTACCTCAGCTTGTTCGAGTGAAGTTCCTTCGGCAACGGTCACTAGATTTTCACTAGTCATCACCTCAACAATAGGTCTTGCTCCATTTTTTTCAAAACGTAAATCTCTATTGGTAACAATTCCTTTTAAAATTCTATTTTCATCGACAATTGGAATACCTCCAATTCCGAATTCTTTCATCACATTTTTAGCATCAGCAACAGTAGAAGTCAACGGCAAAGTAACTGGATCAATAATCATTCCCGACTCGGCACGTTTTACTTTACGCACTTTGGCGGCTTGTTGCTCGATGGTCATGTTTTTATGCAAAACACCAATCCCTCCTTCTTGCGCCATAGCTATTGCCATTGCACTTTCGGTAACCGTGTCCATAGCTGCAGATACAATGGGAACGTTAAGCGTTATGTTTTTTGAAAATTTGGATTGAATACTCACTTCGCGGGGAAGTACATTGGAGTAATTTGGAACTAATAATACATCATCGTAAGTTAAACCTTCGCCGATAATCTTGGAGTTGTGTGCTTTCATGTTGCAATTTCTAGTTGAATTGCGTGCAAATATAGTAAATTAATTGGATAAAATGATTATTTTATTCGTGAGATTGTGCAGATTACATAATAGAGAGCCTTTAATTTTCCCTAAAACCATATTTAAACCTAGAATTTGCCCTAATACAACATTCTTTTTTCCTTTTGAATAAGAAAGGAAATGTTTGGCGGATTCATTCCCTAAAAACAACATTGAGCCCCACTTGAAAAGACATACTATTGGCTTTACTAACATCTTGATATTCTAATATATTGTCTGCAAGTACATAAAAATTAACCAATCCCGTAGTGCTCGACAATCCTAAACCAATATTTTTATACGAATAAGAATCTAGCGTATAAGTCGCCTTCATTTGCAAAGAATTAAGAATTTTTCTTCTGTAATATGCTGTCAATGCAAAAAAAGGATCACGTGATGTTGTCATAGCAAACACTTGAGCACCAACTGCATTTTTATATTGGGTTGTACCAATTCCTCTGACACAAATACATTCTTCGTCTCTCTCTTCAACAAAAGAATATTGAACCGATGAATTAATCTTTACTGGTCTCCAAGTTGTATACTTATTGTATAATGTATCTAATGGTATTGCGTCTTGAAAATCTTGAAAAAGATCACTAAAACTATCTCCGTTTGCAAAATCAGGCTGAATCCCTACATGCTCATAACTTCCCTTCAAACGCAAACTTTCGACCTCCTTTGTGTGTTTTATAAACCCAATATCGAGAATACTTGCCGTAATTTGAATCTGATCTTTCGGATAATAAGTAAACCCTACGTCTAAACCTAATCCTAAATTACCTCCAAAAAATGTTTTTTTCAGAATGTCTTTATTAATATTATTTTTATCATAATCGTCATCGTCATATTTTGCAAAACCAGACGTATTAAGCAACAAATTCGAATAAACAACTTGATCGTAGAGCTGATTTTCATCTGCAGGAGCCGTATAAAAGTAACCCGAATTTTTATTGGAACTCGCATTGTAAATACTGGAATACAATTTGGCCGTCACTCCGAAAATCATTTTTTTATTAATGTTTGTATGGTATCCAACATGAAAGACAGAAAGCATTTCGGCTCTCATATTCAAATCCCCCAAATCAAAGACTTTCCCAAGATGCGCTTTATTTCCATCTAATGTCAGCACAGCGATATCTTTGGGCATAAACATCAAAAAATCTAATTCTTGATACATTCCAAAAGAAACATAGGTCTGTTTATCATTTCTTCCTACTCTAAAGCCACCGCTAAATAATTCTATTTGCTCATTTAGCACAACTTTATCATTTCGAGACGAAGAAGAAATGGTATTTTGCAATTTATCATTAAAGTCGACCCCATCTTTTGCAAATAAATCGTGTATTGCAAACCCACTGGAGCCAACATTTGCAGAAATACCCGAAAGCAACGGCACCCCAAAATACCATTTGTATTTGATATCCGAACCAGGATTGGTACGTAACGATTGCGGAATGGTCGTAAAATTGTATAAAATTTGCTTGTTTTGAGCAAAACATTCTACACCAAAAAATAAAACTATAATCAGATATCCTTTTCTCATTGTACTACTAAATAAGATGTTAGACTGGAGCGCAATTTAAAATTACCTAGGCTTTTTTTGTTTAATGGCGGCCCAGGCAACATTGTTATTACAAAAGAAATCTTAACCGTTTTCCTAAGAATATCAAGATTAGCACCATCAAAAGATATTGTTTTTATTACTGTGTTTATTCCTCCTGTATAAACAGGAACATCAACTTGTATATGATATAAGGATTGATTATTGACATCTTTAAGTTT
>JAYVGE010000109.1:0-4683 GCA_043772515.1 Flavobacterium sp.
CTGGATTGGTTCCTATGCCTACCTTGGCTATGGCACCAATACCCTCAAAAATTCATATCGAAAACGGACAAGTCGTGGTTGATGATATTTCACGTAGTCCTGGATTTCCATTTTTTATACCTGGTATTGCGGGGAGTCGTCCTCCACATCCGCCAATGGATTTTGCTCAAGATGATATCTATGATGAAACAGGAAAAGTAATTGGATTTGGTGCGCAAAATGGAGGGCTTCCTAGAAATGTGGTGCTTACGGCCGAAGTTCCATTTGAGAATCACAGTCAATACGACTGGACAAAAATAATTGATAAAGTACAAATAATTGAATTACCCGAAAATGGGACAGAGATTGAAAAATTGGCCATGGCAGCACACGCCAAACGAAAACATCCCACAATGACACCAAGCGGAAAAGCAGGCAATTTTATTTTGAATGGCTTGCCTCCAGTAGCTGGTGCCCCTTTTGCAGATCCTGCAATAGACAGTAACGGAAATCCTGTGGGTACCAAAAGAACTTACAAAGCAGCAGTTATTCAACTCGATGCCGTATTGAACAAGAAAGGATGGCATTATCCGCAACAACGAATGGAATCACTTTGGGGCGATGTTGCATCGAATATTAGTGGAATAAAAGCCCTCGAACCTTTGTTTTTTAGAGCCAATTCTCAAGAATATGTCGAATTTTGGCATACCAATTTGGTACCACAATATTATGAATTAGACGATTTTCAGGTACGTACTCCAACAGATATTATCGGACAACACATACACTTAGTAAAATTTGATGTCACTTCGTCGGATGGTGCCGAGAATGGGTGGAACTATGAAGACGGTACTCTAGCTCCAGACTTGGTAAGAGAACGTATTCATGCCATTAATAATGGGGGGAAACACTATATGTATAAATACCAAGACAAAAAGCCAATTACAGATACGAGTCTAAATCCTGTGATAACAAAACCTTTGTATGCTTACGCTCCCAATCCTATTTGGGGTAAAGCACCCAAAGATCAAAACTGGTTTGGTGCTCAAACTACCATTCAGCGTTGGTATGCCGATCCGCTGCTCAATAATAAAGGAGAAGATAGAACTATAACAACCGTATTTACCCACGATCATTTTGGTCCCTCTTCTCACCAACAGGTGGGTCTTTATGCGGGTTTGTTGGTAGAACCAAATGGCTCAAAATGGAAAGACGCCACTACAGGAGTAGATCTAGGAACAGCAACCAATGGACAAAGTCGTGATGTTTCTGTAGATGGAAAAACCATGAAAGTGAGCGATGGTGGTCCAACCACATGGCAGGCAAACATTATTACCAAAAATACAGCCGACAGTTACCGTGAGTTTATGTTGGAGTTTCAAGATACCCAACAAGCCTATCTGCCCACCAGCAAGAACACTTTAGATAGATATCCAATATTTCCAAATGATTACACAACCAATCCAGCAGCAAAAGCCAAATTTGACGCAGCAGTTGTAGCCTATACAGGATGGAAAGATCCGAATTATGCAATAAATCCACATTCTTATCCCGAACTTATTTCTTTTGGAGGTAGAGGAACTTATTCGCTAAATTATAGAAACGAGCCACTTCCTTTACGAGTGTCCCGTGATAGCTTAAGTAATAATGTAAATTATAGGGTTCAATCACCAGGACTAGCCGGAGATATGGCCTATGAATTTAGCTCTACTGTGAAGCGGGCAGATCCCGCATTTAACACCCAACCCACAGGCGGAGCGCTAATTGCACCCACCAGTACATTTAGATATCCTGTAACGCCATTAGTGCCAGACATGAGTCCAGGTGATCCTTACACGCCTTTGATTCGCGCTTATGAAAACGATAAGATTCAAGTCCGAACTTTAGTGGGAGCACATGTGACTTCTCATTTTTATAACGCCCATGGGGTCGATTGGCTATTTGAACCCAACTATCAAAACTCGGGTTACCGCTCTACTCAAAACATGAGTTTATCCGAACACTTCGAAATGAATTTTAAATTCCCGCACACCAATGCCAGTGCCAGAAATGTCGGATTTACGGATTATCTCTACACGCCAAGTACTGATATGAATGGATTGCAAAATGGGTTGTGGGGAATTATGAGAACTTACGATAAAACACAGTCAAATATAGCACCATTACCCAATAATAATTTGGATACAAATCCTATTAAAAAAGGCTGTGGCTGCCCTACAACTGCACCTGTAAAGCAGTTTAATGTTGTGGCTATTAATATCGGAAAATACTCTAGTACGAATACTATCAGTGCTTTAGTTTACAATAAAAAGTATAATTTTAAAGACAAAACTGCGGTGGTATATATGTTAGATACGGACATACCTAAATTTCAAAAAGATAAAAATTATAAAGTAGAGCCTTTGGTGCTTCGTGCTAATGCAGGCGATTGTATAAAAGTAACGCTCTTTAATGAAATAGATAAAAATTATGAAATAGAAAAGGACTCAATAAGAACAATTGGGTCATACACTTTTAAACCTCTTCCATCAATCAGTCTAAAAACTTCTTCATCCGTAGGACTTCACGCAGAGTTATTGTCTTATGATGTAGGGAAAAGTGATGGTGTCAATGTGGGGTTCAATTCGCTCCCGCAAACGGCTCCAATTGGAGGTGTTGTTAAATATGAATGGTTTGCTGGAAAATGGCTCGATGACAAAAATACAATTCCAGTCGAGTTTGGGTCAGTAGCACTCTCTCCAGCAGATCCTTTGCAACAATATGTCCCTGGGTTATTAGGAGCTTTAATTATAGAACCCAAAAACTCTAAATGGAAAGAAGACATCGATTCACATGCTTCGGCTAATATTACTGATAGTTATGGAAAATTACTATTTCGTGAGTTTGTCTTGCAATTTCAGGACAATCTCAGTTTAATTGGTAAAAATGACTATCCATTAAACAATGCGATAAACTATAAATCTGAACCACTAGCAAATAGAGCAAATGACACTTCGCTTTTCAACCCAGGGCCTCCGAATTATAACTTCAATGGGGCTGATATTTCAAATTTAACTTCCGTAAAAACAGGAACCATTGAAACCCCAAGTTTTGTTGCTGTTGCAGGTACTCCCTTGCGTTATCGCATCGTAAATTCGGGAGGAAGTGGTACTGGAGAAGTCTTTAACCTCAACGGTCATTTATGGCAAGAAGAGCCTTATATAGAAAATTCAACTAAATTAGGATTGAACCCGATGTCGCAATGGTTCGGATTTAGAGATCAACTTGGGGCATTGAATAGCTTTGATTTATTAATTAAAAGTGCCGGTGGGACAAATAAAATCCCTGGTGATTATATGTATAGTAGTACAACCAATTCCACTTTTTCGGGAGGAATGTGGGGTATTATGTCAGTTACAGCTGGCGGTCCTTGTATAAAAGTTGATCCTATAACTGTTACAACTGATGAAAAAATTACGATGAGTGGTACCGTTACCGTAAATCCGATTACTGGAATCTTTGACGAATCGATTACACTAGAAATCGAAAATAAGGAAATGATTAAAATACCGATACAATCTGATGGAACTTGGGTATGTGAGTTCAAAAAGACAGTTGATTTGAATGCTAATTTTAAATTTAAAACACTATCAGGGGGACTATTAGAAACTAAATTGAAAGCAGTAGTTAAAGAAAAAACAATCGTTTTGGTTAAAAATTCTAACCTGTCGAAAACACAAAAAAATAAAATTAAAAATCAAGGACAAGGTGTAAAATCACATTTTGTTAGGGCTAAAAATGGGTTGGCTAAATAAGGAAAGCCTAATTTGACTTAAAAAAAAGTTGAAAATATATAAAATGAACATAATCTAAATTTGAATACAAAGACCAATGATCCTGCGAGAAACAAAGTTCGATGATTCAAAAAAACTATATAATAAGGTTATCAATTACGATATGGTAAATAAAAAAGCGATATAAATTAAAAGATACAAAATTAGTAAATGTTAAAAACTCAAACCTATGAAAAAAAATCTATTAGCATTTTTTATTTTGCTGTCCACATTTAGCTTTGGACAAGTTGCCCACGTTTTTTCTATTGATTCAGATATTTACACAATTACATTCTCTAAAAATGATAATAATTACGATTTTAATTTATCCAAGATTGGAAAAGATGATATAAAAAATTTCACATTACCGAAACTAGATATTGGAACATTTAGAACTGTTATTTATCAAAAAATAAATGAATTGGATGGAATAATACTTACTAACTACAAAAAAAATAACGAGAAAATTGATGAAATTTTTTATACTAGTGGTTGCTAATATTGACGTAATTGATGACTTAAATTATGCTCCCATAGCAGGAACATTAACAATAGCCAATAAAGTAAATTTATATAGAGATAGTAGTAGATCATCTTCCTTATTAAAAGGTATCTATTTTGAAATTAAATGTGTTCAATTTGTTTTTCAACAGGGTTTTATCCAAGATGTAATTGTTGACGGGAAAATCGTAGTAGATCCTACACAAACAAAGGATGAAAATATAAGATTAGAAGAATTTGTTGGTGCCGAATTACGTTTTACAAATTATTATGGTATAGGGTTTTCTAGCAAAAAGAATTTTAGAAAATTGGATCTAATTAATCTATATCCAAATAAAAAAAAGGATATTGATAAGAATTTTATTTATTCAAAAATAAATAAAAATGAAAA
>JAYVGE010000110.1:0-4674 GCA_043772515.1 Flavobacterium sp.
TACAATATAGTCTGACTTTTTTCTCCTCACCTCAGGTTTTCTCTTTTCGATAGAGGAGGGATTGGGTTGTATTATAATTAGGTTTGGTATTAGCAACTCTTTGTCAAAGTCCCAAACCCACTTTCTTGAAATTCGTGTCAAAATTTGTACCCACACAGTGAGGGTAAAACCAGTTGCTGTTAGAAGTGGGATAATACCGTAAATAATGTTTTATAACCGTGTAGGAGAAGTTTCTAATTGAAGATTTGTGAGTATATTTGGTATAGGTGTTTTAATTAGGGTCTGCTGAAAAACAAAAAATTCTCTTCAGAATAGGAGTTAAGCGTAATTTTAATATTATTTGGTGTAATGCTTTTTCGTGTTTATATCGAAAAAGCATGCACTAAAATTTTATTTTTAAAATTCATTGTATAATTGGGTCGTAAAATACTATGAATTTATTCTGCTTAATGTTAATGTTTGCACAATCATTTATGAATTTTCAGGAAACATAGCAGTTCAAGCTGTTTTTATGAGTTTCTCAGCAGACCCTATATAGGTGTTACGCTTGAAACTTTGAGTCGAATTTGATTTAAAATAAATGGATTTTGAATACGTTAATTGAACTTTGCAGAAATCAAAAGAGATGAAGCGAATTCATTATATTTCAGGACTGACAATCACAATTTTTATCGGACTACATCTATTTAACCATTTTTATAAGTAGTCGATTATTTACCTATTAACCACTTACTTGAAAATCTTTATTCAAAATCTTTATCCGTAACTCCTTCGTTTATTTTTACATCAGACATTTTAATATCTAGTTCAAAACCCTGATTTACGATTAATTCAAAAGGAACTTTTATCCCTTTTACCTCTTTATAGTCTTTGTAACTGGTCGACACAGTCATTTTTTGTCCGCCTTGTTCCATGGTTTTGCTTTCTCCTAGCTTCAACCCAGAGGCCACATCGTAATACAAAGTGCTTTTTCCGTTTTTTATCACATAAGCCTCTTTACCATCTGTTACTTCGATTCCGTCTAGAATTAAATCTGTTTTTTTAGCCAATAGCAATTCTTCAAATGGAGTTGCTGATGCTTTTATTTCTGCCAAGTCTTCTCCAGACAACTCTTTTCGTTGTCCTTGCTGTATAGCGTAGGCTCCTTTTTCGTTGGCTACTTGCTTCATCATACTCATTGCGCCCATAGCGATTTCGACAAGAGATTTTCCCTTTATATCTTTTTTTGATGTAAAACTCAATGGACCTGGAGCTTGTGGGATTGACGCAGATCCTGTCATGGCAATCGTTTTTACGGCAATAACCGCTTTTTCGCCACCAATAGCTTTAATATAGTTGTCAAAAACCGTTTTTGTGGTAACTCCTGCCGGAATTGCCTTTTTCGACACGGGTTTTTCTACGGGATTACCATATTTGTCGAAATAAAAAATAGGAATTTTTAATTTCTCTAAACCAGGCAACACTTCCGATGCTTTTCCTACAATTATCATTCTAGTATTGTCTGCAAGGAAATATTTATTGGCAACTCTCAAAATATCATCTGCCGTTACAGCACTAATATTTTTGATGTAGTTTTCGTAAAAATCTGCGGGTAGATTTTGAGTCTGCATTCTCAAGGCATAGCTTGCAATGGTTTGTGGTTTTTCTATTTGCATTACAAATCGCCCAATATAGCCAGCCTTTACATTGTTTAAAACTTCGTCGGTTACCTTTTCGGTTCTAATTCTTTTGAACTCTTTTAGTATTTCGACAACAGTACTATCTGTAACAGCATTACGAACTTGTGTTGAAGCTTCGAATTTAGAGATGTATTTATCTCCTCGAATGCTTGAACCTGCACCGTACGTCCAACCGTGTACTTCTCTTAGATTCATATTGATGTAGCTATTAAAATCACCTCCTAGAATTTGATTGGCAACAATGACGGCAAAATAATCAGGATCGGTCATTTTTAGGTTAACCAAATTCGCAGTCGAAACTTCAGACTGTACCGCATTAGGCATGTCTACAAAGTTTATTTGCGTATAGGTTACATCTTTGGGATCGGTATAACTCACAAAAGGAGCTGTTGCTTTTTGCCAAGAACCAAATAATTTTTCAACTACCTTTTTGGTCTCATTTGTTTTTACATCTCCAACAATTACTAAATACGCATTTCCGGGAACGAAATAGGTTTTGTAATTATTCTTTACGTCTTCAAGGGTTACGTTGTTTAGCGTTTCCAAAGAAAGGTATTCGCCATTAGGATGGTTTTTTCCAAAAGGCAAAA
This sequence comes from Flavobacterium sp., assembly GCA_043772515.1. GTDB lineage: Bacteria > Bacteroidota > Bacteroidia > Flavobacteriales > Flavobacteriaceae > Flavobacterium. The sequence goes on from JAYVGE010000110.1 coordinate 2,270, forward strand.
CTTCTCGTACTCTTTCGGCAACCGAGGGGACGCTTTTTTCTTCGGCTTTTAGGCCTTCAACAATTTTGGCTTTCTGCTTGTCAAATTCTTCTTGAGTAAAAGTCGGATTCAAAGCACCGTCTGCCATTAACTCAAGTACTCTTCCTCCAAATTTCGATAAGGAACTGGCAGTAGCACCGCTTGTTCCGAAATTGATGTTAGCCCCCAGAAAATCGACTTCTTCATTGAAAGTGTCTTTAGAAATTTTGGTGGTTCCGTTACCTATTAAGGCGCTGGTCATGTCAGAAACTCCTTTTTTGTTTGCTTCTGCATAAGGAGCATTATCGATGCTAAGACTAAACGTTACTCGAGGCAATTTATGATTTTCTACAATCATTACTTTGAGACCGTTACTTAATTCGAATGTTTCTGGTTTTCCAATTTTTATAGTTGGAGGTGTACCTGGTTTTGGCTGAGGGATGATTTGTGCTTGCATAGTTAAGGTTAAAAACAAGCTCGATAAAATAATTACTGATTTTTTCATAAGTGCTATATCTTAGTTTTGAGCTTTGTCTTTTGATGGGACATAATCTAATAGTAACCGTTGGTTTGGATTTAGATATTTTTTGGCTACGTCTCTAATTTCTTCACGAGTAATAGAGTTGTAAATATCCTTTTCTGTATTTATCAAATTCACATCACCATATAATAGATAGTAAGAAGCCAAATTATCGGCAATACCGTCTATGGTAGCGTTTCCGTTAACAAATTGATTTTCGTATTTGTTTTGTAATTTCTGCAATTCTTTTTCCGAAATCAATTCGGTTTGTAGTTTTGCAATTTCTTCGTCGACTTCCTTAGTGATGTTTTCGGTTGTAAAAGGAGCCAAAGGCAATCCGTACAAGATATAAGTTCCGTAATCTTCTTGACTATAACTAAAAGCACCAATTTGCAAAGCCATTTTTTTGTCGTCAACAATTTTTTTGTACAATCGAGAACTTTTTCCGTCACTAAGAATAGTCGAAATCATATCTAAAACTCTAGCATCACGAGTTTTCATCGATGGAGTTCTGTATGCCTTAACAATCATCGGTATTTGAATGTTCGGGTCTTCAAAACGGGCTTTGATGGTTTGAGTAATCGGTTCTTCTACAAATGTCTCTCTAGTTATAGGAGCTCCTTTTTTTATGATCCCAAAATATTTCTGAATCCATTCTTTGGCTTGTTCTTTTTTGAAATCCCCAGCTACCACAAGTACCGCATTGTTCGGAATGTAGAATTTTTTATTAAAAGCTTGAAATTCTTCTAGTTTAGCAGCATCCAAATGTTTCATATCTCCAATGGTTGTCCAGCGATAAGGGTGCTTGATAAACATGTTTTTCTTTACCTGCGCAATCAATTGTCCGTAAGGTCTGTTGTCGTAGCTTTTTCTCTTTTCTTCTTTTACTACTTCGTTCTGCGTGTTTACTCCAGCTTGATTAATTACAGGATGCAGCATTCTTTCGGCTTCCATCCACAAACCCAATTCGAGATTGTTAGAAGGAAAAACTTCGTAATAATACGTTCGGTCTTCGGTAGTATTGGCGTTATTTATACCTCCGTTTGCCGTTACTGTTTTCATCCATTCTCCCCGTTTGATGTTTTCGGTACCTTCAAAAAGTAAATGTTCGAAAAAATGGGCAAATCCAGTCCGGTCTGGTGTTTCGTCTTTGGCGCCAACATGATACATGACCGAAGTGATTACCGTTGGAGCAGAGGGATCGTTGTGCAAAATTACATGCAAGCCGTTGTCTAAAGTATATTCTTCAAAAGCTACTTTTTGAGCAGAAGCGACGCCTCCAAGGATAAGCATTGAACTTAAAGCCATTAATGATTTTTTCATAGAGTTAATAAATTGGTTGTTTAGTACACATTGGTAGTGTAATAGTTTTTTATTGAAATCAAAAGTAGTTTTTTATTGTCTTGAATGTGTTTTTAGCTGCTATTTTTTGATGAATTTTTAACAAGTTATTGGTGCGTTTATAAGATTTTACAAGGTTTTTTAGTTGATAAAAAGTTAAGTATTCGGTAAAATGAATATTTTTTTGGTATCTAATTGCAGGGTAGAGATTTTATTGTATATTTGCAACCTTAAAAATTATTAAAACAAATCAGTATGTATGCAATCGTAGAGATAGCAGGGCAACAATTTAAAGTAAGCAAAGACCTAAAGGTTTACGTTCACCGTTTGGCAAATGAAGAAGGAACTACAGTTTCTTTCGATAAAGTTTATTTGTTAGACGATAACGGTTCAATCACAATAGGCGCCCCAGCTATAGAAGGTGCTTCAGTAGAAGCCAAAGTGTTACAACACTTAAAAGGAGATAAAGTAATCATTTTCAAGAAGAAAAGAAGAAAAGGTTACAAAAAGAGAAACGGTCACAGAC
>JAYVGE010000111.1:0-4671 GCA_043772515.1 Flavobacterium sp.
CATCCATTATGTCTTTTACAATATCACCACTTCCTATAATAACTGCACGATTTACTATCATACCCTCTTTTATAGCATTCAATACAGACATTCCGCCAAGCGAATGACCAATAGCTACTTCAAAAGGACCAAATTGTTTATTAATTTCTATAATAGATGCTATGAAATCGACCATTATGGTGGTTTTTCCTGGAGATTTCCCATGTGCAGGGGCGTCAAAACTAAGGGTTGAATAGCCCGATTTTATTAATTTATCTGCCATTTTACACAGCTGTGTCCCACGTCCTGACCAGCCATGTACTAACAAGATTTTCTTGTCACTTTTTCCGTAATGATAGGTAACTATTTCCTTATTTATGATAGGAATAGTAAGCAATTTTTGTCTACTATTCTGTTCCATCTCTAATTCTCGCTTTGGAACTTTGTATTTTATGGGAGTTATAAATAATCTTGCGGCAAAAAGGGTGACCCATTTTGTAGAAAGAAAAGCGATAAACTTACTGCTAACTATTATAAATCTAGGAATTTTTAATGGTTTAGTATGATTGGACTCCTGTGTTTTCATTTCAATAAATTAATAATTGTTTTATTTTAATCAATTTTAAAATCCTAAAAGTAGTCTAATTTTTAAATAATGTATCGTTATTGCTCGCATTTTAATTTTAAAGAAGAAAAGAACTGTTCGCTTTTAATTTTTTTTTTGCCACCAATATTAAGAAAGTAAATACTTTGATAATAGAATAATAAACTCAGAAACGTTGCTAATGTTCGGTAGACCAAACGCCTTCTCTAAAGGAAATCTCTCATAAAAACTTATTTTCAGGTTTTAGTGCCCATTGAACTCTCTAAAATTAGATGCTAAATTATAAATTACAATAGGAATTTTAGACATTTTTTTAGACATTACACAAACGATTTATAGCAATACAATTCGTATTCAATTTTACTTAGAATTCGTTTGTTTGGTAGAGCGAACAACAGTTATCTTTTGATATTAGCAAAAAAAACATATAATTATATAGTACTAGGAGAATAGTTTTATAACTTTGGAAATACAAATCAATTTACTTAATTATGAGAACGAAGATATTGTTATTAGGAATTAGCATTTTGACCTTTTCTAGCTCTTGCTCAACAAATCCTTTTTCAGGAAAAAACACCTTGGCTTTGGTTCCCGATAGTGAGATTTTACCATCGGCTTTTCAAGAATATGGCAAATTTTTAAGTGCCAACAAAGTTATTACTGGTACAACAGATGCCAAGAGAGTAGAAATGGTAGGTATGAAAATAAAATCGGCAGCCGAAATCTGGTTAAACGCCAATGGATACAAAAATTATTTGAAAGATTACCGATGGGAATATCGATTGGTCGAAGGTAAAGAAGTTAATGCTTGGTGCATGCCAGGAGGAAAAATTGTTTTTTATACTGGAATTCTGCCTGTTTGTAAAGACGATGCTGGAATGGCAACTGTTATGGGGCATGAAGTGGCGCATGCATTAGCAAACCATGGACAGCAAAGGATGAGTGCTGCCCAATTGCAAGGTATTGGAGGAGTTGCTTTGGATGCTTTGACTAATGGTAAATCGGCAGAAACACGAAGTTTAATCGCTCAAGCATACGGATTAGGAAGTGAAGTGGGAGGTATGCTCCCTTTTAGTCGTAGTCACGAAAGCGAAGCCGATAAAATAGGGTTAACATTAATGGCATTGGCGGGATACAATCCTGATAATGCCGTTGGATTTTGGGAACGAATGTCTAAAGCTTCTGGTGGTGGTGCAGCCCCACAAGAATTTTTGAGTACACATCCTTCTGATAGCACAAGAATTTCCAATTTAAAAGCTTTAATTCCATCAGCAAAAGCAGAGGCTTTGAAATTTGGTGTAACTTTTAAGAAATAAAGAAACCAAGGCATTCGGGTGATTTTTGAATGCGATTGCTTGGTTTCTCGAAAAGACACACGCAACGTCATTCCGAGGAATCAAGTAAACTCGAGGCTAGAATCTAATTGATTTAAGATTAAAAAAGTGTTCAATTCTGTAAATAGACAATCGTTCTTTCTATTTCATAAGAGTTCAGTGAACTTCGTTTTACCTCGTTATTTCACCTTTTTTCTTTGTTAAAAAGTATTTAAATAGCCCTGCTATTCAACGCTTTTTTGCCTTGAAAAGACCAAAATAACTTCGTGAAATTTTGTATGGTTTATTTCAAAACCTTTATTTAATTATCATTCAAAAATAACTTTATTTATTTAAACAATTAAATGGTATAAGTATATGAAAAATCTAATAATAATGCGACATGCAAAGTCAAGTTGGCACGCTCCTATACGAGATAAAGATCGTCCTTTGTGTGATCGCGGAATGAAAGATGCCCATCTTGTTTCCTTAAATTTAGCCGATTTTTTGCCAAAAACTTTTTTAATTTGGTGTAGTACAGCAAGGAGAACTTCGGAAACTGCTATTATTTTTGCTCAAAATATAGCTTATCCTATAGAAAGTATTATATACAAAGAAGAACTTTATACTTTTGATGAAAGGCAACTCGAAAAAACAATCAAATTATGTGATAATGCCTATGATAGTGTAATTCTTTTTGGGCATAACGAGGCTATTACAAATTTTGTCAATAAATTTGGGGATACCTTTATAGAGCATGTCCCTACTGCCGGTTTGGTATGTATGCAATTCGATTCAGATAGTTGGTCAGAAATTAATAATGGTAAAACAAAAAAAATAATATTCCCGAAAGATTTAAAATGAAAATAATATCAGAAAATAAATACATAGATAGAGAAAAAAGTTGGTTGGCGTTTAATGCAAGAGTACTTCAAGAAGCAGCAGACGATTCTGTTCCATTATTAAGTAGATTGCGTTTTTTAGGTATTTTTTCAAACAATTTAGACGAGTTTTTTAGAGTTCGTTTTGCTGCCATTCGCCGATTAAGCCTTACCGGAATATCTGGAGAAAAATACCTCGGAGGAGTATCTTCGCAACAATTAATAAAGGATATAACCGAAATTGTAATTCAACAACAATCCGAAAGTTTAAGGATATTAAACCTTATAGAATCAAAACTCGAAACCGAAAATATTTTTATTATCAATGAAAAAGACATTTCTAGAGAACAAGAAGTTTTTTTGAAAGATTTTTTTATTCAAAAGCTAAGTCCAGAATTGGTTACAATTATATTAAATGACTTAGCCGAGTTTCCTTTATTAAAAGATACTTCGGGCTATTTGGCGGTTAAATTAGTGATGAAAAAAGATTCTGAAATTCGATATGCGGTAATCGAAATTCCCAAAACAATCAATCGATTTGTAGTTTTACCTTCTCAAAACGAAAAAAAGTATGTTATTTTGCTCGATGATGTTATTCAACACAATTTAAGTAGTATTTTTAATATATTTGATTACGAAAGTGTTTCGGCACACATGATAAAAATCACCAGAGACGCGCAATTAGATATCGATAGTGATTTGAGTAAAAGCATGATCGAAAAAATAGCAACCAGTGTAAAAGAACGTAGGATAGGCGAGCCAGTTCGTTTTATTTACGATCAGTTAATTGAGGAAGACACTTTGCAATTTTTTCTAGACCAAATGAAAATTGTCTCTACCGACAGTATAATTCCCGGAGGTAGATACCATAACAGGCGAGATTATATGGATTTTCCTAATCTAGGAAGATTCGATTTATTGTACAAAACCAATGTGCCTTTGCCTATTCCAGGATTAAGCCTTGAAGGAAGTATTTTGGAAAAAATCAGTAAAAAAGATTATTTGTTAAACGCTCCTTACCAATCGTATTCTTATCTCACTCGATTTTTACGAGAAGCAGCATTAGACCCAAAGGTTACTTCTATAAAAATAACGTTGTACCGCTTGGCAAAAAACTCTCAGATCGTTAGTTCTCTCATAAATGCAGCCAAAAATGGTAAGAAAGTAATCGTTCAAATCGAATTACAAGCCAGTTTTGACGAAGCCTCTAATATTTCGTATGCAGAACAAATGCAAACCGAAGGAATCGAGCTTATTTTTGGAATAAAGGGGCTAAAAGTACATAGCAAAATATGTGTTATCGAGAGAACCGAAGAAGATAAAATTAAGAGATACGGTTTTGTCTCTACAGGAAATTTTAACGAAACAACTGCCAAAGTATATACCGATGTAACGCTTTTTACCTGTCATCAACAGATTCTAAAAGACATTTCGAAAATATTTGATTTCTTTAATATCAATTACAGAGTGCATCGCTACAAGCATCTCATTGTTTCGCCACATTATACCCGTTCTAAATTTTGCAAATTAATCGAAAGGGAAATTATACATGCATTTGCAGGAAGAAAAACACACATAAAGCTAAAAATGAATAGCTTAACAGACATTGAAATGATCGATAAATTGTACGATGCAAGTAGAGCAGGAGTTAAAATTCAATTGCAAGTTCGAGGTATTTGTTCCTTGATTCCAGGAATAAAAGGAATGAGCGAAAACATAGAAGCAATTAGTATTGTCGATAACTATCTAGAGCATTCTAGAATTTATATTTTTGGAAATGCAGGACAAACGGAAGTATACATTTCATCTGCCGATTTTATGACTCGTAATCTTGATGGTAGAGTGGAAGTAACTTGTCCGATTTATGATCAGGACATCAAAAAAGAATTAATAG
>JAYVGE010000112.1:0-4651 GCA_043772515.1 Flavobacterium sp.
TAATTTTCGTTGTAAAACCCTTAAATGTGGTGTTTCTTTATGTTCTTCAATCAATACATCAATCGCTTCTTTACTCAAAAAAGTAAAAATCTTAATGTATTTTTCTGCATCGACATCTGTAGTATTCAACCAAAATTGATAAAACTTATAGACCGATGTTTTATCAGCAGTTAGCCAAACATTGCCACCTTCCGATTTACCAAATTTAGTACCATCGGCTTTAGTGATTAACGGACAGGTCATCGCATAGGCTTTGGCAGCATCGGTATTCATTCTACGTACCAACTCTGTTCCTGTAGTAATATTCCCCCATTGATCGGAACCACCCATTTGTAACAAACAGTTGTGTTCTTTATGCAGATGATAAAAATCGTACCCTTGAATAAGTTGGTAAGTAAACTCGGTAAATGACATTCCTTCTCCATCTCCAGTCAATCTTTTTTTGACAGAATCTTTTGCCATCATATAATTTACTGTAATTCTTTTTCCTACCTCACGGGCAAAATCGATAAAAGTAAACGTTTTCATCCAATCGTAATTATTTACTAAGATTGGTGCATTTGCTTCATTAGAATTAAAGTCTAGAAAACGTGACAAAACCTTTTTAATTCCAGCTACGTTTTTCTCTAAAGTTACTTCGTCCAACAAGTTCCTTTCGTCAGATTTCCCAGAAGGATCCCCAATCATTCCCGTTGCTCCACCGATCAATGCAATCGGTTTATGACCAAAATTCTCTAAGTGAACTAATAAAACAATGGGTACCAAACTACCTATATGTAACGAATCTGATGTTGGATCAAATCCAATATATGTTGTGGTCATCTCTTTAAGCAATTGCTCTTCTGTTCCTGGCATAATGTCGTGAACCAATCCACGCCATTGTAATTCTGAGATAATATTTTTCATTGTAAAATTCAATTTCGACAAAGATAGTTTTAATTGGATAATTTAAAAATGGATCTCTCCAAAAATCGAACAATCTAATTATCTTTACAAAATGGTATTACTTACAGGAGGAACAGGCTTGGTTGGCGCACATTTATTGCTTCATTTGATAGAAAATGGCGAAAGTGTTCGTGCTATTTATCGCAATTCAAAGAACATTGAGAAAACAAAATCATTGTTTAAACTTTACAAAAAAGAGTTTTTATTCGACACTATAGAATGGCTAGAAGCCGATATTACAGACATTCCATCCTTAGAAAATGCCTTTTCTAAAGTCGATACTGTTTACCATTGTGCCGCATTAATTTCCTTTGATCCAAAGGAAGAAAATTTAGTACGAAAAACCAATATTGAAGGAACAGCAAATATGGTCAACTTTTGTATTGCCAATGCCGTAAAAAAATTATGCTTTGTAAGCTCTATTGCTGCCCTTGGTGATTTGGCACCACATCAAAAAATAATTACCGAAGCAACCGAATGGAATCCCGAAAAGCCTCATAGCGATTATGCCATTTCAAAATATGGCGCAGAAATGGAAGTCTGGCGCGGACAACAAGAAGGATTACAGGTACTAATTCTTAATCCTGGAGTGATCATCGGCCCTGGATTTTGGAATCAAGGAAGTGGAGAACTTTTTGCAAAAGTAAAAAATGGCTTGTCATTTTACACCAAAGGAACAACCGGCTTTGTAGCTGTTACCGATGTAGTTCGCATTGCTTATCAATTGATGAAAAGCGAAATTCGCAACGAGCGATTTACATTAATCGCTGAAAACATTATTTTTAGAGATCTTTTGAACACCATCGCCGATGCATTAAAAGTAAGAAGACCTTCCTTTTTCGCGACTCCTTTTTTGGTACAGTGTGGCTGGCGAATCGATTGGCTATTAGCAACTGTTTTTAACAAAAAAAGAGAATTAACTCGAGCCACTGCAAAAGCATCTTATTCTAAAAATGATTATTCGAATCTAAAAATAAAGACCCAACCAGAAATTGAATTCTCTGATATTCATTTGTACATAAAAGAAATTTGCGCACTATAAAAGTGAATGATTTTACTAATTCCCCATTTATTTATCTTTGTCAAAGTTTTGAACTTTGATAAAGATTCGAATTAAAAATCTGATTCTACCTCCAACCAAGTGGCTATTCATAATTGTGTAAAAAAAATAGCCACTAATACCATTGACTAATCTATTTTAGTTCAACGCAAATTTTACCCTCACCCAAATCCTCGCCAAAGGAGAGGAAGTTGCTATTAGATTAATTTACAAACACTAATGGTATTAAATTCGCAGTAAAAACCAAAATCTTATTGCTTTATCAATTCTTCGGCTTTACGTTCGATATTTGCTTTTATTGGAGCATCGGCCGCTTTTAAAGGTCGTATTTTGAAAGTCTCTTTTTTTAACAAAACAGCTTTTTTTGCATCTCTTTTAATCAAAGAATCAACCTTGCTTTTATTATCAATCAAACGCTTACTTACTTCATCAAACATTATTTTATACTCCTTGTAATTAGCGGCATAAAAAGTGTTGCTTTTAGCAAACTGAAGACTGTCTATTTTATATTTTTTTAAGATATACTGCGTTGGGTTAATTTCTTTAAATTCGGCAGTAGATAAACTTTGCTGCCTCAAACCATCCAAAAGAGCGAGATCGTAAATAACATCGACCATTTTTTCTTTATCGACCAAACGTTCCGGCTCTGTCACTATCTGATCTTTACAACTTAAAAACCCAGCACTAATTATCAAAATCAATAGTATCTTCTTCATAATCTATTAATTATCTATCGAACAACAATCGTTTTCCAGCACGAATATCTTTTACTTTAAAAGCAGTATAGACCAATTGCCCATTTACAAAAGTATGGGTAATTCTAGATTTAAAAGTAAATTTATCAAAGGGAGACCATCCACATTTAGAAAGAATATTGTCTTTATTTACACTCCAGGGCAATCCTGGATTTACAATAACCAAATCGGCAAAATATCCTACTTTGATGAAACCCCGTTTTTCTATCTTGAAAATTTTGGCAGGATTATGACATATTTTTTCAACAATTTTTGCAACCCCAATCTTTCCTTGGTGGTGTGCCTCAAACATCGCCACAAGAGCATGTTGTACCAATGGTCCGCCAGAAGGTGCTTTAAGATACGATTGCTTTTTTTCTTCTAAGGTGTGTGGCGCATGATCTGTTGCGATCACATCGATTCGATCATCTAGCAAAGCTTCCCACAAAACTTTTTGATCATTTTTTGTTTTTACAGCAGGATTCCATTTTATAAAATTGCCTTTGGTTGCATAATCCTCATTGGTAAACCACAAATGATGGATACAAACTTCGGCAGTAATTTTCTTTTCTTCCAAAGGGATTTTGTTGGTAAATAAATCCATCTCTTTGGCAGTAGAAAGATGAAATACATGTAGGCGAGCTCCTGTTTTCTTGGCCAAAGCAATCGCTTTTGAAGAAGAAATATAGCAGGCTTCCTCGCTACGAATAAGGTGATGTGCCGTTACAGGAATATCCTCACCAAACTCTTCTTTGTATTTTGCCAAGTTGTTTTGTATGGTTGTTTCGTCTTCACAATGCACTGCAATAAGTAGTGAAGTACTAGAGAATATTTTCTCTAAAGTAACTTCATTATCGACCAACATATTGCCCGTTGAGGAGCCCAAGAATATTTTTATCCCCGCAACATTCTTCGGATTGGTTTTTAGCACTTCCTCCAAATTATCATTTGTGGCACCCATCATAAAAGAATAATTGGCATATGAATTCTTGGCAGCAATAGCGTATTTTTGTTCTAAAATTTCTTGAGTAACGGCATTAGGAACCGTGTTGGGTTGCTCTATAAAAGACGTAATCCCACCAGCAACGGCAGCTCTAGACTCTGATTCTATATCGCCTTTATGAGTAAGCCCTGGTTCTCTAAAATGTACCTGATCGTCGATAGCTCCAGGAATCAAATAATTTCCTTCGGCATCAATTATTTTGCAATTGGATGATTTGGCACTAATGCTTTCTGAGATTTCGACAATTATATCCTTTTCAATTAGCACATCTCCTTCAAAAATCACTCCCTCATTTACAATCTTGGCATTCTTTATTAAAACACTATTCATCATCATAATCTTTTTATAAGGTGTTAAATAGTTTCTTTAGACGAAGGGATATTACCCCAAAAACCGCTTCTACTATTATAGAATTACTCATTTTAGATTGTCCTTTTGTTCTATCGGTAAAAATAATAGGTACTTCGGCAATCGTATATTTTTTACAGAAAGTCCTGTATTTCATTTCAATTTGAAAAGCGTAGCCGACAAATTTTATTTTATTGAGATCTATATTTTCTAATACTTCTCTTTTAAAACAAACAAAACCAGCAGTAGCATCGTGAATTTTCATTCCGGTAATAATACGAACATAAACCGAGGCAAAATAGGACATCAAAACTCGGCTCAAAGGCCAATTTACCACATTTACACCTGTAACATATCGTGATCCGATTGACAAATCGGCATCACCAAAATGACAGGCATCATAGAGCTTCTCTAAATCATTTGGATTGTGAGAAAAATCCGCATCCATTTCGAAAATAAAATTATATTTTCTTTCTAATGCCCATCGAAAACCATGAACATATGCGGTTCCTAAGCCCGCTTTTTTGGCTCTTTTTTCGAGAAACAATCTCCCATCAAACT
>JAYVGE010000113.1:0-4645 GCA_043772515.1 Flavobacterium sp.
GTTGAAAAAAATGAAGTAATTTTCGATGGAGAATTAGCAATCATTCTATAAAAAAAACTAAAGACGAATACCTAAATTAAACTAACTAAAATGAGAAAGAAGATTGTAGCAGGAAACTGGAAAATGCATAAAAACGCAGAACAAACAGAAGATTTATTGAACGAATTGATTGCACAAATCCCTACTGAAACCAATACTCAAGTAATCGTTGCACCAACATTTATCAACTTGGCATCGGCAGTAGATCACTTAGAATTTATCAATATTGATGTTGCAGCACAAAACGTACACCAAGCAGAAGGCGGCGCATTTACAGGAGAAATTTCGGCAGATATGCTTAAAAGTATCGGTGTAAATATCGTTATTTTGGGTCATTCAGAAAGAAGAGCTTTATTTAACGAAACCGATGCCTTGATTGCAAATAAGGTAAATACAGCTCTAAAACACGAGATGACTGTTATTTTCTGTTTTGGAGAAGAGTTGAAAGACCGCCTATCTAAAAATCATTTTAATGTAGTTGAAAATCAATTGCGTGATGGTTTATTTCATATTGAAAAAGCATCATGGTCAAGTATTGTCTTGGCTTACGAACCTGTTTGGGCAATTGGAACTGGAGAAACCGCTTCGCCAGAACAGGCACAGGAAATGCACGAATTTATCAGAGAAACTGTTCGTAAAGAATTTGGAAGTGACATTGCCGAAGCGGCTTCCATTCTATATGGAGGAAGTGTAAAACCCGATAATGCCCAAGAAATTTTCTCTAAACCCGATGTAGATGGTGGTCTTATTGGTGGAGCAGCGTTAAACGCAAAAGACTTTGTTGCGATTGTAAACGCAATTTAAATTCTAATTCCTAGTTTTTTTAGAAATGGTTTGAAGCTCTAGGCTTTCAAACCATTTTTTTTGCCATCAAATTAATGCCAATTTGCAAAAAACGCATATTTTACCACTTACTAATATGTTTTAGTCCAACGCAAATTATCCTCACCCCAACCTTCTCCAAAGGAAAAGGGGTTGATTAGGATTAATTTATAAACACTAATGGTATTAGTTCATTATAATTAAATTATCCCCAATTTAGAACACGACTAAACGTTAGATTTCTCAAGCTATTACTATCCTAATCTCATTAATGTTTTTTGCTTGTTGATAAAAAAAATGACTAATAAAAAACAAAACGATTTATCGAAGTAAAAGTTTTGAAATAAAGCGTGCAAAATTTGGAGAAATTATTTTGAAACATTTACGAAGAAATATAGCTCTAAAAAAAGAGTTAATCAGCTAGGCAAACAGACCTACTTTTCGTAAATAAAAAACAGTAATTCATTTGAAATTCTTAGATAAATCCCTCACATTTGCAAAATCGTAGCAACCTATTCAAAACTACAAAAAACCGAATCCCAAACCTGTTTTTTTAAAAATTACTATTTTTCAAATCCCCTTACAATTCTATTTATGAAAAATCCCTGCACAATAAAAAAGTATTCAAACAAAACTTGGCAAAAATGGTCTATTGCAATCCGGATTTCCCCATTCATTATTCTAATAGCAGTCTTAAAAATTCTCTCACATAATTACGCATTAGAAGTAATTGAATTAAATGCCCTTTTTACAAGTTTAGTTGCGGGAACCATATTTTTAATAGGATTTCTAATTAGCGGTGTGCTGTCTGATTACAAAGAGAGTGAGAAACTCCCAAGCGAAATTTCTGCGTCCCTGAAGTCATTATTTGATGACACTTATACCATCTACAAAGGCAAAAATACCATAACAGCTCTCGAATTCATAGAGTTTCAGAAATCTTTTTGTAATTCTCTTATAGAATGGTTTTTCAAAAAAGAAAAAACCGAATCGATATTAAAAAAAATAAGCGATATGAATCATTTTTTTATTGAATTAGATAAAGACGGAATTCAAGCGGGGTACATCATTAAAATGAAGAATGAGCAAAATAACCTTCGGAAAATGATATTAAGAATCGATACCATAAGAGATACCGATTTTATAGGTTCGGCTTATGCTATTCTTGAAGCAATGGGTTTTTTAATCGGATGCTCCCTTCTTATCATAAAAATTGAACCTTTTTATGCTTCGCTCTTTTTTACATTAGTAGTCACATTTTTAATTACCTATATGTTTAAATTGATTAAAGACCTTGATAATCCGTTCGATTATGCTCAAAACGGAGAAAATGGAACAGAAATTTCATTAAAACCAATTCATGACTGTAAGATAGTGATTAACCATTTCTCTTAAAAAAATCTATGGTTAAAAAATAGGGGTCTAAATCAAGGCATTCGTTTTTAAAACAATTATTATCCTAAAAAAGCAACTAATGCTTCTCCTAATTTGTTATTGCCCTAGGTCAAAATTAATTACGTCGTTTTTATATTTTACATTTGATAGCTCAAATTTGCAACCTTCGTACATAACAGTACATCGATTTGCAAAGATAAAATGAGCTAAAAAATTAATAGAAAAAAAATGCCTTAACAATTAGTACGGATTATAAGTCCTAACTGTCGTTATATTCTTATCTTATGCTTTTTTTTAAGAGCGTAAACCTTCAAATACAATCACACAATTAGAGCCTTTATAGAACTGGTATTTTCTTCAAATCAATTTATAAAATCTTGCAATAAAGGGCAATTATATTGTTGGAACGTTTTGGTGTTTTTGTACAATGTATTAAAACTATATATTTCCTTTCCGGGAACAAACTTCGGATTTTCTAATCCTGAATAACTGGCAATATCTGAAAAACCAACATAATCACACTCAAAAATCATCAAACAAGCCAATGCTTTTTCTTCTTTATCTTTAGATTGCATCAATGCCTTTTTGTAATACATTTTTGCCACATTGCATTGGTAATAGTTTCCATTTTGATACTGCGCTTCTCTTTCGGTTTTGTCTCCACCAAAAATATAATCCGAATAGTAATTACTCCCCGAAGACCATCCATACGCATTCATCATCCAGGAATTACCCCGATACGAGACATTAAAATAAGCATGTGCCAATTTTAAGTTACTTTGCGAAGTATTCTGTTTTTTGAGTTCTATAAGTGTCTTTAAAAATTCGGCTTTATTAAAAAGGTATTCAAAATTTCTTTTCTTGTTATCTTCCAATACTTTTGGAAAAAACGGATTTTCATTCAAAAATTTTTTAAACTCGTAATTCTTCTGCCAAAAATTGGTTGGCATTTCAGAAAAGGTAGTGTAAGCCAATTTCAAATCATTATTTCTAAAAGCAAGTGTCCCTTTCAAATCTTTATAAAAATTTATATCAGAAGCAAGTGTTCCAGCACAAATGTATTTTTCAAAAGGTGTTTTATTTTTTTTCTGTACTAAAGCGATTAAATTATCGACATCTTTAACGGTCGCAAAACGATCAAAATATCCCAAATAACTATAAAAATAAGGAGTATAACCCCATACATACGAATTGCTATTTTTATTATTCGACTTCATAAATAGCAAACCAGCAGTAGCTTGATCGCCCTTTTGCACGTATTTATCGCTTACCATTCGGTACAAACTGTACATATTTTTAAACAAACTATTATCGGCTTCGACCATGGTTTCTAATGCATTAAAACAATCAAAAAGAATCTGTTTTGTTGCATCTGTTTGGATATCATTGTTTTTTAAAGCCACTAAAGCCCGCTGAATATTCGATTGCAATACAATAGAAGCATTGGCATTTTTTGAAATTAAATTACTGTATTTCTCCCCCAAATCGATTTGGTCATCGATAAAATAGAGTTGCGCAATTGCCGAAAACAAAAAATCCTTTTGATCTGGGGTTGCTTTGTTGGCAATGCTTATCAAAAAAAATCTAAGCTCTCGTAGATAACTCATGTCTTTTATTAGATTTTGGCTTTTGGCTTTTTCATAATCTTGATACCCTTCTTCTTGATTAAATTGTACCGAAGGACCACTTTGGGTATATTTTGGAGTAAAAATCCAATCTTCGAGTTTATTTATTTCCCTTCCAATCAGAAAATTAAAACAACTCCCGTCTGAATCTAGTGCATAAATATTTTTTAGAGTAGCGAGTTCTGGAGCAGGATTTCGCATACTTTCGATAGCCAAAATAGTAGCTCTTTCTGTATCATTTTGGGCATATTCTAATGTTTCAACTGCTAACCCTCTTTGGTAATGTTGCATTACTGCAAACGTTTTTTCTTGACAAGAAACAAATACTTTACTCAAAAGGTAATTCTGTAAAGCCCTATTTTCGATGCAAATTGCTTTAAAATACAAAGCCCAAGGAGCCAAAATAGTATGTTGTTTACCCGAAAAATAAGCATCGTGTAAACGAATTACTTCTTCTGGATTCTTTTCGTAATAATGGAGTCGAAGTATTAAAAAAGCATAACGTTGCTTGAGAAACGCATCTTTGGTAGCTGCAAATTTCTTGTTATAATCGCCCAAAAAAGCAGTACTACGACCATTTTGATAATAACCATAATTCAAATCATTCCAAGATTCCCATTTATACACACCAAAGCTATTGTATTCTAGCTTTTTGGCAAAGATTAAATAATCCAAAAAAGCTTTATTTCTGGATAAAAGCAATTTTTTGATGAATGTATTCCCTTTAAAAACAGTCTCTAAGGTTTTGGTTTGATAAGCCGATT
>JAYVGE010000114.1:0-4629 GCA_043772515.1 Flavobacterium sp.
TTTTTCAATTTCATTCAAATATGATTTTGAAAGCTCGGTAATTTTTGCCAAACCAAATAAGGATAGATTTTTATTAGTCCTTGCTTGCTTGAGTTTTAATCCAAAAATCAACTTGATATACTCTTTTTCTACATTCATATTTCAAAGATACCCAAAAAAATAAAAACCACAAAAAAAATATTTTTGATTTTTAGCGTACGTTCGCTTGTTTTATTAAAAACTTTTTATACATTTGTAAAAGAAAAACGAATTAACCATGATAAATCAAACCGAAACAACAAAAAAAACGTTCCAGTTTTCGACTGAAACGAATCAGAATTATCCTGAAATATTCACGGATGAGGCTATTGATTTCTTAATAGAATTGCACCATAACTTTAATAATAAAAGACTCTTATTATTAGAAGATCGAAAAAAACAACAAATCCTTTTTGATACAGGTGCATTACCAAGTTTTCCGAACGAAACAAAAAGCATTCGAGAAAGCAACTGGCAAGCCGCTACTACCCCTGATGATTTATTAGACCGAAGAGTCGAAATCACAGGACCTGTTGATCGCAAAATGGTTATCAACGCGCTTAATTCTGGTGCAAAAACCTTTATGGCCGATTTTGAGGACAGCACCTCACCCACTTGGAGTAATTTGATGAATGGACAAATAAATCTGAGAGATGCCGTAAACCGCAACATCACTTTGGAAGATAAAGCTAAAAACAAAAAATACGCTTTGAAAGAAGCTACAGCCGTTTTAATTGTACGCCCTCGTGGCCTGCATTTATCCGAAAAAAACATATTAATCGACAACCAAATCACTTCGGGATCTCTTATCGATTTTGGCTTATATGCTTTTCATAACTACAAACAATTATTAAAAAACGGAACAGCCCCCTATTTTTATATTCCAAAATTAGAACACTATCTAGAGGCGCGCTGGTGGAATGAAGTTTTCGAATTTACTCAGGATTATTTGGGCGTAAAAAACGGAACATTCAAAGCAACCGTTTTAATAGAAACCATTACAGCTAGTTTTCAATTGGATGAAATTATATTCGAATTGAAAGAGCATATCGTAGGACTTAACTGCGGACGATGGGATTATATTTTTTCGTACATCAAGAAATTAAGAAAAAATAAAGCTTTCATAGTGCCAAACCGAGATCAAGTAACCATGACTTCGCCGTTTATGAGTGCCTATTCTCAATTGGTTATTCAAAGATGTCACAAACGAAATATTCATGCCATTGGCGGAATGGCAGCACAGATTCCGATAAAGAACAACGACGAAGCCAACAATATCGCTTTTGACAAAGTGGTAACCGACAAGAAACGAGAAGTACAAAATGGGCACGATGGTACTTGGGTAGCCCATCCCGATTTGGTTCCCTTGGCAATGTCGGTATTCGACAAACACATGCCAACAAAAAATCAAATTCATGAAAAAAGAGACGATGTAACGGTTACAGAAAGCGATTTATTAGAAATCCCTAAAGGAACCATTACCGAAGATGGGGTTCGGAAAAACATAAACATCTCTATTCTTTACATCGCTTCATGGCTCAACGGACAAGGAGCCGTAGCATTGCACCACTTGATGGAAGATGCCGCTACTGCCGAAATATCAAGATCACAATTGTGGCAATGGCTCCAGAACGAAGTAGTATTAGATAATCAGAAAGTACTAACAGAGAAGTACTACGAAAGATTAGCAATGGAGGAGTTTGAGAAAATCAGAAAATTAGTTGGAGACGATAAACACCAAAATGAAAACTACCGATTGGCAGAACAATTATTAGACATTTTAGTGGTAAACGACAACTTTATAGAATTCTTGACCACTCTAGGATACAAGTACATTTAAATACATCAAAAAAAAAAAATCAGCAAGAATAAATAACCACAAAATCTATTAAACCCACAAAACAGTATGAAAACTACAGAAACAAGAATACAAGAATTAGTTGCCGATTGGACTTCAAACCCAAGATGGAAAGGTGTTGAACGCCCTTATACCGCCGAAGAAGTAGTAAAACTGCAAGGTTCTTACCAAATAGAGCATAGTATCGCCAGAATTGGAGCCAACAATCTTTGGGATAAATTAAACCGTCAAGATTTTGTAGCAGGATTGGGAGCACTTACAGGAAACCAAGCGATTCAAGAAGTAGAGGCAGGTCTTGATGCCATCTATTTAAGTGGTTGGCAAGTAGCCGCCGATGCTAATGTCGCAGGCGAAATGTACCCTGACCAGTCCTTGTACCCAGCCAACAGTGTACCTTTGGTAGTAAAACGCATTAATAATGCTCTTTTACGTGCCGATCAAATACAAGTGGTAAACGGAACCAAAGACAAAAAAGACTACCTTGTACCGATTGTTGCCGATGCAGAAGCAGGTTTTGGCGGAAATTTGAATGCTTTTGAATTGATGAAATCGATGATTGAAGCTGGAGCTGCGGGAGTTCATTTTGAAGACCAACTGAGTTCTGCAAAAAAATGTGGACATCTTGGCGGAAAAGTGTTAGTTCCTACCCAAGAAGCCATCAACAAATTGATTGCTGCACGATTGGCTGCCGATGTTATGGGAACACCAACCTTAATTGTGGCCCGTACAGATGCTGATGCTGCCAATTTATTGACCAGCGACATCGATCCTAGAGATGCAAAATTTATCACTGGAGAAAAAACAGGAGAAGGTTTCTTCTATGTAGATTGTGGGGTAGAGCAAGGTATTGACCGCGGATTGAGCTATGCTCCGTATGCCGATTTGATCTGGATGGAAACCAGCAACCCTGATTTGGCGTATGCCAAGCAATTTGCAGATGCGATACACAAAGAATTTCCAGGAAAAATGTTGGCCTACAACTGTTCTCCATCATTTAATTGGGCTGCAAAGCTATCTGTTGCCGAAATGGAAACATTTAGAGAAGATTTGGCCGCAATGGGATATAAATTTCAATTCATCACCTTGGCAGGATTCCACGCTTTGAACACGAGTATGTTCGAATTATCTAAAGCGTACAAAGAAAGAGGAATGGCAGGTTATTCTGAATTACAAGAAAGAGAATTCGCTTTGCAACAACACGGATTCAAAGCAGTAAAACATCAAGGTTTTGTAGGCACTTCTTATTTTGATGCCGTTCAAAATACAGTAACCACAGGAAAATCTTCGACAACAGCTATGAAAGATTCTACAGAAACAGCTCAGTTTAAAGATTAAATTACAAAAAGAATAGTTTTTTAAAGAATAGGGTTTGACTTTTTAAATAAAGTCAAACCTTTTTTTATGATTCTGTTTCCGAGAAAACAAATTACCGTTACCTCAATAAATTTTTAGCGACAGCGTCATAAGACGCAAAACTTCAATTATCTAAGTTAATTAATACTGTTTTGCATTAAAAAAAGAATATTTTTGCGTAAAACATACTGCAAAATGGAACTTAATGATCCTGAAATAGATTTTTTGAATTATTTACACCAAATAATAAATGATTCTAAGTTGAATGATCTTGCGCTCCAATTTAGACATTCATTCACTTCATTAGACATTAAAAAAAACGGCTACCTTGTAAAAGAAGGAGAAATATGCAACTATTTCTGTTATATTGAAAGTGGCATACTTCAACATACGATACTCGTTTTTGACGAAGAAAAAACGACCTATCTAGCCTTAAGAAATACGGTTACCAGTTCGCTCAATAGTTTTCTGTTCGGCAAACCTTCTAGAAAAAGTATTAAAGCAATTTGTGATTGCAAATTGTGGGTTCTAAACACTTCAACTTTTAGAGAATTGATACAAAGAAACCAAGCATTTTACCAATTCTATTACAATCTAATCGAAAAACAAATCTGTCTAATCGACGATTACAGAATTGACTTGCTTACCCTTACCACTGAAGAACGTTACAAAAAATTACTCCTTACCGAACCCAAATTACTCCAAGAAGTACCATTACATTATTTGGCTTCTTTTTTAGGAATTTCGTCAAGACAGATGAGTAGGATTCGGAAAAACATAAAATAGTGCCATTTGGCTAGTAATTGAATAATTACTTTGCTTATTTTTGACAACTATTCAATAACCGAAACCAAAGAATAACATTAGACACCTAAAACATTTTAAACTTATACCAAAAAAAATATGAAATACCTTCCAATCGACAGCCAACTCTACATAAAAAATCGCGCAAAATTTACAGCTCAAATGAAGCCAAATAGTGTTGCTGTTTTCAACTCGAATGATATTTATCCCATTAGTGCCGACAGCACCATGCCTTTTGCACAACATCGTGACCTCCTTTATTTATCTGGAGTAGACCAAGAAGAAAGTATTTTGCTGCTTTTTCCTGATGCTCCCTACGAAAATCAACGCGAAATGCTGTTCCTAAAAGAAACCAACGAACACATTGCCGTTTGGGAAGGCGAGAAATTAACCAAAGCGAGAGCTTTTGAGGTTTCTGGAATCAAAACCGTTTATTGGTTGACAGATTTTGATAAAATCCTAAACGAAATAATGACTTATTCCGAGACGATGTACATCAACACCAACGAGCATTATCGTGCTGCAGTTGAGACAGAAACACGCGAAGATCGTTTTATCAAAAAATGGAAATCCAAATATCCCGCTCATGCCGTGGC
>JAYVGE010000115.1:0-4603 GCA_043772515.1 Flavobacterium sp.
CCCACTTACATTGCGCATTGCCGAAACCATATCGTCAACGCCTTGCTGTTTTAGTACTTCTCCAGAAATAACATTAAGTGTCATGGGCATATCTCTTAACGGAACATCTAGTTTGGAGGTGGTTTTAAATTGATTTTTCTTTTTGGATATAATAGTTACTTCCTCTAGTTTTAAAGAATCTGTTTTTTGCACATTGGCTACCTGAGCTGTGAGGGTTTGTAAACAGATAAGGAATAATAATAGTGAGATTTTTTTTAACATTTTTGATTTAATTTATTGTAAATAGAATTAATTTTTGGTACTCTCGATATATCGGGAGTGGCAGTTATTATTTGATTAATTAATGGTAAAATGAACCTGAATCGGAACCGTATCTTTCCTAAGAAACTTTCATTTGTAGGCTTCGGGATAAATCCCGAGCTTATGATATCGGTCGTCCCGATGGGACTTTAGGAAACAAATCTGAAAGCTTGACCGATATTGTAGGCAGGACTTTATTCCGTCAATAATTAAGGACTATAATAGTAGATAAATTACAGGACATTCGCTTTAAAAAAACAAATACTACTTTGCAATCTTGCTAAACTATCCAATTAGACACAGATGACACGGATATAACAGATTAGTACGGATTTTTTATTTAGATTGATAAAAGTTGAATTGAAATCTGTGTAAAATCCGCTTAATCAGTGTCATCCGTGTGCCTTTTTTAAATATTTTGAACATATTGTAAATATTTAAATATTTAAAAGCAAATGCCCTTGATGAATTATAAATAAAATATAAATTAGAATAATTTTACTTATATTTCCTGAGAATAGAACCCTATTTTTCTTCGAATAAAAACACCCTTTAGGATATTATGCTGTTACTTTCCATAGCGATTTAAAGTACAGTTGAATATAAAGTGAAAGGATAATGGCTAAAAACCCCAGTCCAACCAAGTTATTTTGAAAATCGTTAAGTTCTAAATTGGGTCTAAATATCGTTCCTATTTTATAAATTGGTATAATGAAACACATGGCTGTTATTAATAGATTCAACTTAAATCGGTGTTTTTGAATTTTTGTTCTATCGAATGTTTTTAATAATTTACTTAACAAATACGAATCGATTGTCCCTGTAAATATCAATCCGATAGAGAAAACAAGTCCACCAATAACCGAAAAAAGCCAATGATGTGTTCCTGAAACAGCGAGTCCAAAAGCCGCAATTTGTGATGAAGTATCAAAGATGAATCCAAAAATAATTCCCGTTAAAAAAACGGTAAATGGATTTAGATTTTTATCTAAAAACTTTGGAATAAGGTGTTTTTTGATACTCAAGGAATTACCGATTTTAGCTTGGGATAAAGAAATTATGTTCCCAATTCCCATCACGAGCAGTAAAACCATAGGCAACCAATTGAGCAAAAAATCAACCCAAGAGGGAACTTCAAAATGATTTTTTAGATAGCTCAAGGTTAATGCGATTAGGGTAACCATCACACCGTGTCCGAGCGTAAATAACGTTCCGACCCATCTGGACCAAGCGTTTTTATTTTCATGCAAACGATAGGTATAATTGTCTATCACGGTAATGTGATCTGGATCTAAACCGTGACGCAAACCTAAAATAAATAGAATAAGCAATGCCGATAAATTGGTATTTAGAAGTTCCATTTTGGGATAGTTTTTAAGTTAAAAAAAATAAGAAACACTAGCCTTAATAAAGAAAGGAGTTCCCGGAGTATTGTGAAAATCCATTACGGGAGCGGTTTCATTTTTTAATTGCGATTCATCATAAAATTGCGCTTCTGCCCATGCTACATTAAAGATGTTTTCGGTAGAAAGACACAGTTCGTAACGGGGTTTGGTATATCGGATAACGGCATCTGCTATGGTGTAGGGTTTAGAAAATACTGATCCGTCTTCGGTAGCAGGGCGTTCTCCCATAAAACGGTAACGCAAACTGGCATTAATTCCGTTTTCTAGTTTCAAAGTCAATCCGCCTGTAGAGTTCCATTTTGGGCAAAGTGGCGATAAGTTTTCCCCTTTTGGAGCCTCTTTCAGAATACTATAGGCATAATTCAAATTACTGTCTGCCCATAAATAATCGGTAAATTGAATTTTGATTGCCGCATCAAAACCATATTTTCTAGTGGGTCCCAAGTTTTCAAAGCTACCATCATCGGAAACAAATTTAAATTCAGAAGCCGTATCGAGCCACCAAGCGGTGAAATTAAAGATTGATTTTTTATGTAATTTCATTATAAAACCCAAATCGGCACCTTCGGATAGCGGTACCGGATTACCCGCTGTTGGGTCTTTGCTTACTGCGGTTTGAGCGTAATTGGAGTGAAGTCCAACGCCCCATTTGGCAAAAACAGTGAAGTTTGATGTTGCATTAAAGTTTAACTGTGCTTTCGGATTAAAGCGATACACGGTTTTTTGCCCTGAATTGGCATCGTCTAATTGGTCTTTCAAATAAAAATCGAAGACTTCGTTTCTAGCGCCTAATGTCAAAGCCCATTTGGGTGCAAATTGCCAATTTTCATCAAAATACAGACTGTAATTGGAGACACTTATTGCATTATGATCTTCTGTGTCTAGAAATTCCCTTCTCAATACGTGATTTCTACCCATGGAGAAAATATCGGTACGGGTCACCAATCCTACTTCAGAGGATAATTTGGTTGATCCAATGTTGTCAAGTCTGTTATACGTGCTTTTTAATCCGAATAGATCTCGTTTTTCCCATTGTTCTATTGCATCTCCATTGATTGGGTCATTCATAAAAAAGGTGAAATTAGAGTACAAATCAAAGCTATTTTTTGAATAATACAGCTGATTTCTCCAAGAGGCTATTTCGCTAAACTTGGTTTCAAATACTAAGTTTGCGTTGAGTCTCGAAGCGATTCCGCCTTCGGAGTCGTCTATCGATCCATATCTAGAAATGGAACCACCTTCTATAGCGCGCAATGGCAATTGTCCCGAAGCGTTCCATGAGCTAGAAAAGTAAGAGCCTGAGAGTGTAGCCGTCGTTTTATCGGATAGTTGTGCATTGTATTTTCCGAAAACATTAAAACGTTTGAACTTTAATTTACTGTCAAAAAAACCATCGGTATAGTTGTACTCAGCAGCCAAATACGCATTGTCTTTCCATTTTGAAACCAAATGTTTTTGATCTAAAAGCTGAATCATTGTCAACATTCTTTGAGTATTGTATTGACCTGATTCTAGTTTGACTACATTTTTTTCTAAGCGGTATTTAGAATTGAATTGAGCAGCACCCGCTGCCGAAAAGTCTCCCATTTTTGCTTCATAAGGTCCTTTGTAAAAGTTGGCTGAACCAATGATTTCGGGAATCATAAAATGCATGTCGGCATAGCCTTGTCCGTGTGCGTGCGAAGGCATGTTTACTGGAATTCCATCCATCTGAATGTTGAAATCAGTTCCGTGATCGTTGTCGGTTCCCCTAACAAAAATTTGTTCTGCTTTTCCTCCACCAGCATGTTGTGCAATAAACAATCCTGGAACGGCACGTAACAAGTCATGAGCCGATTTTATGGGTTGCAGTTGCAGACTTAGCTGGTCGATTTTGTTGACTTGTTTTCGATTAAATGAAGTCGAGATAACAACTTCGGCTAAGTTCATTGCATTACTTTGCAAGGCAATATTCAGCTTCTTTTGTTCGTCTTTTTTTAAATTTATTTTTAGGCTAAAAGTAGTGTAGCCTACATAAGAAACAATAATGGTTTTCATTCCTTCGGAAACAGACTGTAATTCATACGCCCCTTGAAGGTATGAAATAGTGTTCTCGTTAGATTCTTTTATTTTGATGACCGCACCCTCAATTTTGCTGTGATTGTTGGCGTCTGTGATAAAACCATTAAGATTGCTTTGTGCTTTTGCAGTAGAAAATGATAATAATAAGAATAGAAAAAAGCTTAGATTAAAATACTTTACAAAGAAATTTTTCTTTCTTTTTTGAGGTGCAAATGACTCGGTTGTATTACTCAAAGAAAATAATAATTGGTCTTGTAGCATTGTGTTTTGTAAAATATGAGTGGTCACTACCGCATTTGAGGTGGTTACATTCATTTCTTGGTACCAAGTGTTTTCTGGCTGAATGCTTATGATTGGCCCTTTTTTGCAAAAACCACTACATTTTGTCCTTATGGTGTGAATTTCGTCGTTTAATTCCTGTTCCGTTAGAGCATTGCGGAGGGCAGTAATGTTTTCTTCAGCGCCTTTGTTGGTACAGGAAGTACCGTTACAGAGGTAGATAATTTTTTTAATTTTGGATAAATCCTTTTCCATTTTAAGTTTTTGTGCGTTAATAATCCCGTTAACCGATTATTTGCAACAATAGAATAAGGACGTGTGAAGATAAGGAGAAGATTATGTTCACCCGTTTGCCTTTACTCCGAAAGCTACGAATCGATGTAAAGGCAGGTCTTCTGACTCGTTTCAGTTATAACGCCTTCCCATTTTTCTTTAAAAACAGTGGCATACTATTATAACCTTGATAAAACTTACAGCAGCGGGTACTGTCTCGGATTTACACCGAATTCCCTTTTAATTT
Source organism: Flavobacterium sp. (assembly GCA_043772515.1). Taxonomy (GTDB): domain Bacteria; phylum Bacteroidota; class Bacteroidia; order Flavobacteriales; family Flavobacteriaceae; genus Flavobacterium. Next base: position 4,567 of record JAYVGE010000115.1, read on the forward strand.
CTTTTCTAATACTAAAAAAGAAAACCATTACAGCCGC
>JAYVGE010000116.1:0-4602 GCA_043772515.1 Flavobacterium sp.
TTCTACTCGCGAAATCGAAGTGCTTAGATATCTGAGCGATGGCAAGAAAAACAACGAAATTGCAGAGATTTTGAACCTCAACGAAAAAACTATTAGTACCTATAAATTGCGATTATTGCAAAAACTAAATGTTACCAACTTAGTAGATTTGGTAAATAAAGCAAAAACGCTAGAGATTTTCTAGTTATACGTAGATCTCATTCGGCCAATGCTTCTTGTAATGGTAACTTTAAGGAAATTATATTCATTTACCGAAGACTTGAGTTCTTCTAAATCTAATTCGGGGTTTTCGGTAAAATTCGTCATCAAGCTAGAAATTAGTTTGTTAATAAGTAATTCCCTGTAAGCGATTATGGTTTCGGAAACCAATCGTTGCAAAACTTCCTCATTATTTTTATCTTTTACAAATACTTGCTTTTTTTCGAGCCAACCGTGCAATTGATATTTTTCGTCGTCCATGAAAATATCGGTGACGATTTGTGAGAATTCTGGTTTGAGATTGTTTAGATAATTTTTATTATCAAAATTTTCGTTCTGAAGAAAATTTAAAACCAAATCATCGTAAATTTCTTTGAATAGAGGATTAGAAAATTCTACCTCATCCTCTTGAAGATTAAGATAAATATGCTGAAAAACTTTGGAATTAGATTTTTCGATTACTTCGATTTCTTTTTGATTTTCATCAAATTTTATAAAAACGTTTTGAAACTCGACTTCGTCATTTCCATAAAGTAATAAAATCTCTAAAATTGATTTTTCGAGCAAATTTATTACATCAATTTTTTGAAGTGATACTGGATTTTCGGATTTTACAATTTCGAAAGCTTTTTGCTCTTGTTTGGCTTTTTTTCCAACTTCGTTAATGTCTTTTTGGACTAATTGTGCCAATGTACTAAGCAAAACTTGTTCCGAAATATCCATTATCCTGGAACATTCCTGTATGTATATTTCGCGTTTTATACGATCCGGAATCTTAGAAATACTCAAAACCATATCCCGAATAAGCTCTGCTTTTTTTATAGGATCGTTCTTGGCTTCGCCCATTAAAATTGAGGCTTTGAACTGAATAAAATCCTTAGAATTTTCGTCTAAATATTTTACCAAATCCTCATATGAAGTTTTTTTGGCAAAACTATCTGGATCATCTCCATCGGGAAAAGTACAAACTCTAACGTTCATTCCTTCCTCTAAAATAAGATCTATCCCACGGATTGAGGCGCGAAGTCCAGCCGCATCACCATCAAAAAGTACCGTTATATTTTTGGTCAATCGATTAATTAATCGGATTTGATCTGGTGTGAGTGCAGTTCCAGATGAAGCTACAACGTTCTCTATACCAGCTTGATGAAACTGAATTACATCGGTATAACCTTCGACAAGAAAACAATTATCTTGTTTGGCAATGGCTTGTTTGGCATGAAAAATTCCGTATAAAACTTTGCTTTTGTGGTACAAATCGCTTTCAGGCGAATTCAAATATTTTGCCGCTTTTTTGTCATTTGTCAAAATCCGACCTCCAAAACCAAGCGTTCGTCCCGACATACTTTGAATGGGAAACATAACTCGACCTTTGAACCTATCGAAAGGCTTGTCCTCACGAGGAATTGTTAGTCCAGTTGCTTCTAGAAATTCCTGTTTGTAACCTTTTCCTAAAGCTTCTTTGGTAAATGAATCCCAAATTTCGGGTGAATATCCGAGTTCAAATTTCTTGATGGTTTCGCTGGTAAATCCTCGTTCTTTAAAATAGGAATATCCAATGGCTTGACCTTCATCTGAGTTTAATAAAATGTCGTGAAAATATTTTTTGGCAAATTCCGAAACCAAATACAAACTTTCGCGTGCATCGGTATTTGCTTTTTCTTCGGCAGTTTGCTCAGTTTCCTCGATCTCTATATTGTATTTTTTTGCTAAATATCTTATGGCCTCTGGATACGTAAAATGCTCGTGTTCCATGAGGAAAGCTACTGAGTTTCCGCCTTTTCCTGAGCTAAAATCTTTCCAGATTTGCTTTACCGGCGATACCATAAATGAGGGTGAACGCTCGTCGGAAAACGGACTCAAGCCTTTGTAATTGCTTCCCGCACGCTTGAGTTGCACAAAATCGCCAATTACCTCTTCTACTCGGGCAGTTTCGTAAACGGTATCTATTGTAGCTCTTGAAATCAATTTTTATAAATTATATAGTTGGTAAAAATACATAATTCAAAATTTAGAATTTAGAATTTAGAATAAAAAAAGTGCTCCATTTCTGAAACACTTTTTAAATATAAATAATTAAACTACTTTACTGAATAATAATTTTATTTTTCATGATATCTCCACTTTCTGTGGTTACTTGTAAAATATAAATACCTTTCTTGAGTTGCAGATTATTAATTCTTAATTCGTCTGAATTTTGTTTATCAATAAAAACTGCATTTCCACTAAAATCATATATTTTAATATCATTACTTATATTCAAATTAGCATTTTTCGCACTACCACATGGTGGCTGAATTACATTAACAACCAAGTTTCCATTTTTTAAAGGATTTTGTAATACCTGCAATGTTGGTACACATGCAGTGCTGCCAACCGCAACATAAATATATTTTGTGTTAGAAACCCCACAATTACTTGTTGCAACCACTTTTACAACAGCAGTAGTAGCAATACAGCCGGACAATAATTTTACATTTTTGGTTCCTTGACCACTTATAACTTGCCAAGCACAAGTAGGCCCGCCATTATCGTTTATTGGAGCATCTATAGACCATAAATATGATATTCCTCCGTTTGTAGCATCACCATTCAAGGTGTAGTCTAGTGTTTGACTATAACTTGTATTAGTTGCTCCAGTAATAGTTGCTGACGAGGGTAATATTGGTGCTCCGACACTTATAATTTTAGTTTTTGTTGTAGTTTGTCCACATAAATTAGTTATTACTGCACTTAGTGTAAATGTACCTTGACTTTGAGATGTAACCGTAGCCTGAGTATTTGTTCCTCCACTTACCGTGGCGATAGCTGGGTTTGAACTGCTCCAAGTAACTGTATTTCCTACACCAGCATTAATTGTAAAAGTTGAAGGGGTAAGAAAATTACAATACGAATTAACACCTAAAATACTTGCCGTATTTGTGTAAGGTGTAAGAACGGGAGTTGTTGTGTAAGTTCCTTGTGATGCACCATGAATAGTTGGGATAACACTAACGTTCCCTAAAGGATAGGTATTGGGCAACAACCTTATACTATTAGCTGAAGCATCATAGTAGCTCCAACTGCTATTGTAACTCCATTGAAGTGAACTATTATTATTAGCATCATCGGATGTTATTGTAAACCTTACCGGTGTTGTTTGATTACAAACAATAGCCGCTGGGTCTTGCGTAATAACATTATAGACTGGTGTTTTTGTTATTTTAATTTGGTTACTATGCCACTCTAAAGGAGGATTTCCTGATGTTTGGGTTAAATCGGCTCTTAAAAAACTACCCTCTGTAAAATCATAATTTAGCGCGTCTAAATCAACACTATAATCTCCCGTAAAGCCCGTATTATTTAAACCTAAATATAAACCTTCAGGAGTTCTAAGTTGTTTCGATCCTCCAAAAGAATTGTAACCTGTTATTACAAAAGAGGTGTTACTATAATCTGAATTATTAGGTTTGGAAAATACAAGATGGAATTTTACATTTACAGTAGACCTTATTCCCATTTGTATTGGTGACCCAGCCCCAATAGAGGAATTATTTACTTGAACATTACTAATTGTAAATGTGACTTGCGAGAATATTGCTTGATGAGTAAATGCCATCAAAACAATTAGTAAAATTGAATATTTTTTTTTCATTTTATTTGTCTTTTAATTTGTTATTTTTTTTCTAAATGTATTTGTAACCCAAAGCCCAGAAAAAGTTCTTTATAATTATTTTGTTCACTGGACCGTCTGACATAACTTAATGCAGTTTCAAACCCAACACTGCTGTTAAAAAATATTACTGTACCCGCTTTTATACTATACCCTGTTGCTTTGCCGAGACTTTTATTTGTAAAATAATAATAGGATGGCTCAACAAATACGTTAAGTTGTTTTTCATCTTTCAAAAAATAATATCTTGCATAAGGACCAATGCTAAAATTTCCTGCAGTTAATTCAAGTTTACCACCGTTACCAAAACCATTAGTATAGTAAAATTTGGATCCTACACAAAATTTATTATAAACGAAATATCCAATATTTGGCTCTAATAATATGTAGTAAGACCCAATATTGCTAACACTTAAAGTTGTACCTGAGCTTGGAGAACTACCATCAGTTTTAGCTTCATATTTTGAATAAGAAAAACTAGCATTCCCCCCAACCATCCAATTTCCTTTGGTAATTTGGGCATTTGTAGATATTGTGAATAGTAAAGTAATTGCGAGTAATAATTTAATAGTTTTCATGTGTTTTTAGGTTTATTGGTTTGTAAAAAAATGTTTTTTGTTTAGGTGGGCTATTGTCCCGTGGATCAATTTTGGTAATTTTCATAGGCTGCACGTTTTTTTGTAAAAAAACAGCGCAGACTAATTCCAAATGCTTGTTTCAGAGGTTCGTGGAAACCTAAACACAAAAGCAAG
>JAYVGE010000117.1:0-4587 GCA_043772515.1 Flavobacterium sp.
ATATGGCGGATTCAACGTGAGTTTAACACCAAGTTTTAGCATAGCCAATGCCGTTTGGATGGAAAACGGAGGCGTTTATGCCGTACCTAATTTACGTGGTGGTGGCGAATACGGGAAAAAATGGCACGATGCGGGAACCAAAATGCAAAAACAAAATGTATTTGATGATTTCATTGCAGCAGCAGAATATCTGATTGCTCAGAAATACACCTCTTCACAATACCTAGCCATTCGTGGTGGGTCAAACGGAGGATTGTTAGTAGGTGCTACCATGACGCAACGTCCAGATTTGATGAAAGTCGCTTTGCCAGCGGTAGGCGTGATGGACATGTTGCGTTACCACACCTTTACCGCAGGAGCAGGTTGGGCGTATGATTATGGAACGGCGCAGGACAGCAAGGAAATGTTCAGCTATATCAAAGGGTATTCTCCCGTACACAATGTAAAAGCGGGAATTCAATATCCAGCAACAATGGTCACAACGGGCGATCACGATGATAGAGTAGTACCGGCACACAGCTTTAAATTTGCTGCTGAGTTACAAGAAAAACAAACCGGAACCAACCCAACTTTAATTAGAATTGACATCAATGCAGGACACGGCGCCGGAAAATCAGTAGCGGCAACTATACAAGAAAACGTAGACATACAAGCCTTTACGCTCTACAACATGGGGATTATGACCATCCCTGCAAGTAAATAAAAGCAACAGAGGCTATGGTGTGGTTACTCTTTTTTTTTAGGAGCTTAATCCTGCTGTACACTTTATCTTTTCCTCCGCCGAAAGTGGCGGAAGGAAAAGGATGCCGTTCCCATCAGGGCTAGGGCATTCGGGTCCACAAACGATTGTCATTGCGAGGAACGTGGTAATCACATCATAAATTGATACCAATTTCAAAATACGCTATTCGAAAGAGTAGCGTTTTTTTTGTTTTTAATGAATTTTATCGATTATTTTTTTAAGAAAATTATTTCAAAAATAACAAAAAATGATGACAATTGTAAGCGGGCCAATTGTCCACACAAAAGTATTTTTATAGGTTATGAATCTGAAAGTAAAATTTGGACATAAAATTAAACAATTAAGAGAGCAAAAAGGGTATTCAATTGAGTATCTGGCGAATGTTGCAAACATTGATAGAACCTATATTTCTGATATTGAAAAAGGGAAAAGAAATGTTTCGCTACTAATTATTGAAAAACTCGCAAAAGCTTTAGATGTAACAATTCAAGAATTATTTAATTATGGAGGATGAAGTTAACACTTTACATGCAGTTGACTTTTTTTGTGGCGGTGGCGGCATGAGTTATGGAATGTTAGAAGCAGGTATAAATGTTTTAGCAGGAATCGATTATGAGCCAAATTGTAGAGCAACTTATGAAGAGAATATAACAGGCGCGCAATTTATACAAGCTGATGTTTTTGAATTAAAAGAAGAAGAATTAGAAACAAGATTAAATCTTAATCGTGATGATAATGATTTAATTCTAATAGGCTGTAGCCCTTGTCAATTTTGGAGTATTATCAATACAGATAAAACCAAATCAACAAAATCAGCAAATTTATTAATAGAATTTACTCGTTTTGTAAAATACTTTAACCCTGGTTACGTAGTTGTAGAAAACGTTCCTGGAGTGTTAAGAAAGAAAAGAGAAAGCGGACTTGAAGATTTTATAATTTGGCTCGAAGAGCATAATTATAAAGTACATTTTGAAGTTCATAATGTTGCAGATTATGGTGTTCCTCAAAGTCGAAAAAGATTCACTTTAATAGCAAATCGTGTAACTGAGGAACGTATTGATTTAATGAAAAATGAAGGTCGAAAAGTTACCGTTAGAGATGTTTTGGGACTAGAAAACGGTTTTCCAGAAATAAAGGATGGACATAAAGACAGGACTGAATTTTTACATACCGTTGCGTCTATCTCGGCAGTGAATAAAAAAAGATTAAAGAAAGTCGCAAAAGATGGTGGAAACCGATTAGGTTTTGCCAATGATCCAGAACTACAATTAGCTTGTTTTAAGGGTAAAGACAGTTCTTTTAAAGATACATTTGGACGTTTGTGGTGGGATAAGCCATCACCAACCATTACCACAAAATTTTTTAGTATTTCAAATGGTCGCTTTGTTCATCCTAATGAGGACAGAGCGTTGTCTTTGCGCGAAGGAGCAATATTACAATCTTTCCCTAAAGAATATAAATTTCATGGAACAAGCACTTCATCTATTGCAAGATTAATAGGTAATGCCGTTCCACCTCAATATGCAAAATGTATAGGAGAGGCAATAATAAATAATCATTTGAATGGCGCAATTTAAAACAAGAGCAAGAGCATTAGATTTATTAGGTCGTCAACAAATTGCTGGAATTCCAACAGCAATTAATGAACTTATTAAAAATGCTCATGATGCTTATGCTGATAAATTTGATATTGATTTTTTTAGAAAAGATAATTTACTTGTTCTAAGAGATGATGGTCTAGGAATGACTAAAGAAGAATTTGAAACAAGATGGTTGACTATTGGAACCGAAAGCAAATTTGCAAATAGAAAAACCCTTCTTCCTCCAACGGATAATTCGAAAATTAGAAGACCTGTAATGGGTGAAAAGGGAATTGGCAGGTTGGCGATAGCTTCGATAGGAAAACAAGTGTTAATATTAACAAAAGCTAATAAAAGAGAACAAGACCATAAAATTGTTGGTATTCTTATCAATTGGGAACTATTTGAATTACCTGGTATAAATTTAGAAGATATTACAATTCCAATTATGGAGTTTAATGAGTTTCCAAACGAAAATGATATAAACAGTATGAAATCTGAAATTTCATTGTCTCTTGAAAATCTTTTAAAGGATGATATTATATCAAAAGATGACTTTTTAAAAATCAGTTCTTCTATAAATAGTTTTAAATTAAATCCAAGAGAGTTAAATAACAAACAAGTTGGGGATTTTGATCTTTTAAATGAAAAAGGAGGTACTTTTTTTTATATAGCTCCAGTAAATGAAACATTAATTTTTGATATTGAAGGAGGAGAAAAAGGAAGTGAAGCAACAAAAATTGAAAAAATGCTAATTGGGTTTCATAACACAATGACCCCAAATCATCCAGTTCCAATTATTGATATTTCATTTAGAGATTATAGAAGTGATGGCGATACCTATTATAATTTAATTGATAAATCGCAATTTTTCACTCCTCAAGAATTTGCAATAGCCGACCACCATTTTGAAGGAACTTTTGATGAATTTGGGCAGTTCAAAGGTTTGATTAACATTTATGGAGAACAAAAATTTGATAATCACATCATTAATTGGAATGGTAATAATTTTAGAGAAACAGATTGTGGGCCATTTAAAATAAATTTTGTTTATATACATGGAGATTTAAAAAGTTCAAAAGTTGATGCTGAAAACTGGGCTGTTTTAAGCGCAAAAACAAATAAATTTGGAGCTCTATACATATACAAAGACAATATTAGAATATTACCTTATGGTGATATTGACTATGATTTTTTAAATATTGAAAAAAATAGATCTAAGAGAGCAAGTACATATTTCTTTTCTCATAGAAGAATGTTTGGTGTCATTGAGATAAATAATCTGCAAAATTTTAAATTAACAGAAAAAGCAGGAAGAGAAGGTTTTATTGAAAATAAGGCATACAGACAATTTCAAGACATTCTTAGGAATTTTATGATTCAATTAGCCGCTGATTTTTTTGATGAAAAAAGTAAAAACCCTCAATCTGAATTTTACAATCAAAAGAAACAAGAACTTAGCTCCATTCATTCAGCCTTAGAAAGACGTGATAAACTTGCAAAAGGTAAAAAAGAAAAATTTTTAGAGAATCTTGATGTTTTTTTTGAAAAACTTACTTCAAAAAAGATTGAAAATGAAGTAACCAAGATACTTGAAGAAACAAGGAAGAATTTTAATTCGATTATTTATATTAAAGATATTGATGAATCAAGTCAAAAAATTATAGACTATGAATTCGATGCAAGACAAAAATTAAATGATTACAAAAAGAAAATCAGTATTTCTAATCCAAAAGGATTTACCATATCCAAAAGTAATCGTATTGATTTTGAGACTTATATAAATGAATTTCAATTATTGGAAAATGGTTTATTTAAAGAAGCAAGTAAAGTCATTGATGATCTTGTTGATGAATTTACTTCGAAATTAAATCTTGAAATAAGTAAAAGAAAAAGATTAGAACAAGCTGTTGAGTTCATATCTGTTGAAGCTAAAAAAACAAATACAAAAAAGAAAAACGAGACAAATGAGGTTGTAAATGATGTTTCTAAAAAGATAAAAGAATTAACAACTGAATTGATGTTGGATTTGGACAATCAAATTCGAATGGTTAAGGATAAGTTTAAATATTTAGGAACAAACAATGTAGATGATTTTGATTTGGTAGAGCAAAGAAAATCAATGGAAGAAGAAATAGAACTAATAAGTAACCGTAACACATTTGTTATGGATAGAATTATTAGACAATTTGAAAGTTTCTACATTGAAAAAAGTAATGAAGGTGAGATTATTACAAATGATCAAATTTCGGATGCTCTAGCCGA
>JAYVGE010000118.1:0-4580 GCA_043772515.1 Flavobacterium sp.
CCTGGAGTTTCCGTAGCGCACATCATCGCCTCTACCGAAGCCATATTGCTTATTGAAGGAGAAATACCAGAAATGATAATCGAATAATAAAAGTAAGCCCGAAAATTAAGCTACTTGCAATACTTTTTAGAGGCTACCACCAATTGAGTGGATTCGTGAAATTCGTGTCAAAATTCGTACTCATACAGTTGAGAGTAGAGTCATTAATAAAAATAGCAGTTTTAAAAGATGTTTTTTTAGTGCTATTTTTGATTTATTTTCCTCCTAATTTTGCTCAAAAATTCTGCCGAAATTCCCAAATACGAAGCTATATGGTGTTGTGCAAGGCGTTGTTCTAGCTTGGGGTATTTTTGTATAAGTTCGAGATAGCGGTCGTCTGCCGTTTTACTCAAATTGTCGATCATTCTTCTTTGTAATGCGATCAACGTTTTTTGTGTCATGACTCGAAATAGCTTCTCGGTTTTTGGTAGTGCTTGATAAAGAAGGTCTTTATTTTTTTTCGAAATCAAAAAAACGGTACAGTCTTCCATCGCTTCGATACTGAGTAACGCCGGAATCTGGTTGGTAAAACTGTCGATATCGGTGAGCCACCAATCTTCAAAAGCAAAAGACAAATTGATTTCGGCTCCTTTTTCATTTATATAAAAAATACGAAAACAGCCTTTGGTTACAAAAGCTTCGTATTGGCAAATGTCGCCTTCTTTGACCAAAAAAGTTTTTTTTTTGAGCATTTGACTCTCAAAATAGGAAACAAAAACGTCCCACTCCTCTTCATAAAGTTGAACGTGTCGGTCTATATTTTGTTTTAAAAGAGCTAACAAATTAGTCTATAATTTTGTATAATTTATCTGACAATCGAATTCGAAATGGCAATTTGAAGGTGCAAGTGTCGCCCGAAACAGCTTTAGCGCAAGCGGTATCATTCACAAATATTTCGTTTATTATCATTTGTTGCTCGCCAGTTGTTGCGCCTTTGATTAGGATTTTGTCGCCAATGTTAATTTCGTTTTCTTCGATGTAAAACTGTCCAATTGATGGTTTTGGATAAAAATGAATCCCTTTTCCGATGTGTATTTTTTTTATTTTTGGCTCTTTTTTTGCAATCATTTTTTCTTTGTCTGCTACAAAAAAGCCATGTGTTTCTTCGTTGTTTTTAAAAGTCAAAACGGCTGATTTTCCTTTTTTGAATATCATATTCCCGTTCTTAATACCTCTTCGAATGGCTTTTTGCTCTTCTTCGGGCAAATGAATAACCGTTACACATTCTGTAGAACAGCAACCGTGCATTTTTTCTTTGCAAGAATCACATTGTATAAAAAGCAAATGACAACCTTCGTTACTGCAATTGGTATGTACATCACAAGGGGTTCCGCATTGGTGGCATTGCGAAACAATATCGTCTGTAATTCTTTCGCCCAAGCGGTGATCGAAGACAAAGTTTTTTCCGATAAATTTACTCTCTAAACCCTCTGCTTTTACCTGACGGGTGTATTCTATAATGCCACCTTCGAGTTGGTAGACATTCTCAAAACCTTTGTGTTTAAAATAGGCACTGGCTTTTTCGCAACGAATACCGCCGGTGCAATACATCAATAGTTTTTTGTCTTGTTTGTGTTCGGATAATTGTGCTTCTATTATTGGCAAGCTTTCTCGAAAAGTGTCTACGTCTGGTTTGATGGCATTGGTAAAATGACCAATTTCGGATTCGTAATGGTTGCGCATATCGACCAAAACGGTGTTGGGATCTTCGAGTAAAGCATTGAATTCTTTTGCTTTTAGATGAATTCCGATATTGGTAACATCAAAAGTGGCATCGACCAATCCGTCGGCTACTATCTTGTCACGAACTTTTACGGTGAGTTTCAAAAATGAGTGGTCGTCTTGCTCTACAGCAATGTTGAGCCGAATTCCTTTCATGAAATCGTACTTTTCGATTGTGTCTTTAAAATCATAAAAGTGATCTGCGGGTAGCGATAATTGAGCATTGATGCCTTCGTGGGCAACATATATTCTACCTAAAACCCCGAGAGGATTCCAAGCAAGAAATAATTCGTTACGAAATTGAGTTGGGTCAGCGATTTGCGCATAAGCATAGAAAGACAACGTCAATCGTTGTTTTCCGGCATCATCAATCATGATGGCTCTTTCTTCTGCGCTCAAAGTGTTGTACAGTTGCATGCTATAAACAGTTTTTAAGTTGAGAAATAGTAATCAATTCTATCGGGATAGAATTCTGGTGCAAATTTAGGACTTTTTTGCTTTTAAGTAACATGATAATTATCAGTTAGCTCACAATAAAGTGGTTTTTTTGGTGATTGTCTCTGTTTTAGACAGTAGTCAAAACTAGAAAATGTAATCTAAAACCTTTTTAGGAATAGGGATTTTGTTGAGTGAAAAACCCTTTCAGAGTTCAAAACTCTGAAAGGGTTAATTAAGTTACAAAGATAACTTTTAGCAATACTCGTTGAAGGCATCTTTCAAGTTTTCTGCAATCAATTCGGCAGGACGACCTTCGATATGATGACGCTCTAACATGTGAACCAATTCACCATCCTTGAATAAAGCAATACTAGGAGAAGAAGGAGGAAAAGGAAACATAAATCCTCTTGCTGCCTCTACTGCTTCTTTGTCTACTCCTGCAAAAACAGTGACTAAATTAGATGGTTTTTTGGTATTGTCTAAACTCATTTTTGCTCCCGGGCGGGCATTTCTTGCTGCACAACCACAAACAGAATTTACGACCACAAGTGTCGTTCCTGCTGCTTTCATAGCGTTTTCGACTGCTTCGGCACTATGTAATTCTTGAAAACCAGCTACCGTTAGTTCGGCTTGCATTGGTTTTACCATTTCTTCTGGATACATATCTTTATTATTTAATGTTAACGTTTCGAAGCTACAAAGTTACAAAGATTCAAAGAAACATTTTTATTTACAGGCTTTAATTTGCTTAGCCTTTTAGACTCAGATCAGGTGCTGCTCAATAATAGATTGTCGATTTTACAAGATGTATCCCATCAGAAATGAAAATCGTTAATCAAAAATCAGTAATCACTTTATCAATTAATATCATAACTTTAATGATATTGCATGCTGGCTGTGTCCTTGCGAACTATGAAGTACTCTAATTGCCTATGGCTGTTTGAGTGATTTATAGATTTTCTTCTACTAACGAGATTGTTTTGTTCTTTGCAAGGACTCTTAATTTGTGATTTTTTTGATGCTTTCAAAGTGTTAGAATTGATAACTAAGCACTCCCGAAAAAGTTCTAGGATCGGTTTGATTAATAAATGCGGTTCTGTAGGCGTTGTAGCCAATTTGATTAAATACATTGTTTGCAAAGAAACGAATACCCCAATTTTGGTCTACTTTGTAGCTTGCCTGTAGGTTTACATTCATATAGGCATCGACATCAAATGGTTTTTGACCAGGAACAATTCCTTCGTGGGTTACTGGGCCGGCCGACCAATCGTTTATCGGTCTTTTTCCGGTGTAGTAGGCTCCTGCACCCAATGTAAACCCGTCTAGATTTCTTTTAAAAGCATAATTTCCCCATACATTAAAAGTGTGTTTTGGCGTGTTCAATGGCGAGGAGTTGTAAACATAAGCCGTGTGGTCTTTGTATTTTGCATCGATATAAGAATAGCCAGTAATTACTTCGAAGTTTTCTAATACTCTACCAGAAAGTTCTACTTCAATTCCTTTTCTTTCGTCGTTACCTCCTTTTTGAAAATAGCCAGTAGCCAACCAATTTTCATCATAAACGGGCAAGTTAATGTCTTTGTTGTTTATTTTGAATAAGGTCAAGTTAAAACGCAAACGATCATTGAGCCAAGTTGTTTTGAAACCAGTCTCAACCTGATCCCATCTTTCATTTCCTAATTCTTCGCCATTTTGGCTCAACAAAGCAGCACTTCTTGGGTTCGAACTGTTGGTGTATGAGGCAAAAAGATTGATGTTTTTGTTGGGCGAAACGATGATTCCTCCAAGAGGGTTTACAGCATTGCTTTTTATCGTTCCGATAGTGGTCGAGGTGTTGCTTTCGACAGCACTGTACCGCACGGCAAGAAACGTTTTTAGCCAGCTATTCCAGGTTATTACATCTTGTGCCAATAAACCAAGACTTCTAGATTTTGAACTAGCAGGAGTGTTGGTTCCCAAAGTAATTGTTGCTGGCAAAAGGTTTGTTACTGGGGCAAAAACATCAATTTTGTCAACAAATACAGACGGCGAGTTGCTCGTTACCAAATCATTGGTGGTGTAATCCATGCCAATTTGAAAAGTGTGTTTCAAAAAACCAGTTTGCACTTCTTGTCCGACAAAATCCATCTGCAAAACATTGTTGAGGTCTTTTCTGGTGCTGTTGCTTATCGAGCGATAGCGTTCGTTATAGTTTGTTAAGGTTGGTTTTCCTTTGCTTGCAGAGGATAAACTGCTTCCTGTATCTCCTAAGTCTAAGTCTGACTTGAAGTAAGCGGCACGTAAAGAGAATTTGTCGTTCAATTTTCTGTCAAAACGAATTGTGTAGGTTGCATTTTTGGTTAAGGCACGGTCGTTTTTGAATCCTAGAAACTGACTGTGAG
>JAYVGE010000119.1:0-4577 GCA_043772515.1 Flavobacterium sp.
ATTATATATTATATATATACACACGTGTGTGCGTGTATTAGTTACAATCTCTAGCGAGATTGGTTCTTCGAATAAGTGAGAATATATCTATAGTAGACGATGATCCTCCAAATAATTCTATTAATGAAGAATCATCCTCTATTACAGTTGCTCTTTCAGAGCTAACTGATCCTTCGGATACTAATGATGACTCATTAGTTCCTTCGGATACTAATGATGAGTCATCATTAGTTCCTTCGGATACATCTTCAATATCATCTTCAAGATCCATCATTGAAGTATTTGTAATATCTTCAAGATCCATCATTGAAGTATTTGTAATATCTTCAATGTGCATCATTGAAGTATTGCTCAAGATTAAGGGTTGATCTTGTGGATCGTACCTCTTGTGAGCTTCCTTTACTTCTTCCAACGCTTCCTTTGATGGAGGCAATATCGTCATTATATCCAGGTCTTTTGGATATAGATAATGGTTTGTATTTTGCATATTTGAATTCTCCAATTATGTATTTGGGGTCTATGTGATCTAAATAGCATAATAATGCAATTAGCATTGCATCAGCTATGTCATGAGTTACTCTAGTTACCCCTTCTCTCTTTGCATAAAAAGGGAATAACTTAATTGCTTCATTCTTTGTAACATTCTTATCCCCTCCTGTAAGTACACCTAGTCTAGATTGCCAAGTTCTAGGGTTAATTAATTCAGGAATATATCCGAATGCTATACAAATTCCTTCTAATTGTCCTAACGATCTATAAAGCTTTGTATATCCTTGAATATTAGCACCTGTGCCGCTCTCCCTATTAATATTAGTAGGTGGTAAAGATGGATTCTCTAGATATACAATTGCTTTCTCATCTTCTCTTCTTATTTCTGAGAAATAGTAGGCTATATCACTTAATTGAACATGATCTAGAGATATAGTCATTATATTTCTAGCCTCATATTGATTAATAACACAGATGCCACCTTTACAACCTGGATCAATGCCTATATATTTCATTAAGTAATACCTCCTTTACAATTACTCCTACAGAGATAATTGTTCCTTTGGATACAATTCCGATAGGAATTGATCATTTGGATACAATTCCGATAGGAATTGATCCTTTGGATACAACCTGGATCTATTCCTATGTATTTCATGGTTGCCACTTAGTAATATTGCCTGAATTAGGATCTCTTCCTACAATTGTTCTTTCAGATGCTACTGTTCCATCTTCTAGGGTATTATAAAGTATGATAGGCTTAGATAGTTTAGCTGACTCTATCTCTATTAATTTCTCTATATAATGAATAGCTTTCTTTAGATCTTCAATGCCATTCTTCTCTCTCCACCTTGACAGGTACTTAACAGCATTGCCTTCTAAGAAGCCTAGATTATTAGATACAATGTAGTCCCAAGGTTGAATAGGCTTATCTTTATAATAGGAACCACCATACTGCACATCGTTAGCACGATGTTTAGTATGGGGATCATTATCACCATACTGTCTGTCATTAGCATTATTAGTATTTTGATTAGTATTAGGGTTGGGCATCGGTGTCTCCTGAGAAATAGTAGTGCATGCGACTTGTTAATGTAGCTGTAATCACTATTTCTAATGAAATAGTAGTTGTAATCTCAATCTAGGATAGATTGTAGCTTGATGGTTCCTTTTATATTAATAAAAGGTAGCTAATTAATAGAGTTATTCTGTTCTATTATAGTCTTCTAAGCAGTCTAAGATCATAGGTCTATTAGCTTTTAGGTACTTAGTGTACTCTTGAATAGCAAGATCACATATATTAAAGACTGCTGGCATATAAGTATTCATTAACCGTTGACTTTCCTTTATCTGTGAATTAATTACTACTCGTTCAATTACTAATTTAATAGCTACTTGATATGTTTCAGTCCATATCCTCTCTAAATCTTCTCTATTAATATCTAATTTAGCCTCTTTCCAATTAATTAATTCATTCTTTTCACATTCAGGCTTATTCTTTAATGATCTTGGATCATTCGATTTGTTTGTATTATCCTTATTAATTGAATTAATATTAGGTAATTCACTAGATTTAATATCAGTATTCATAATTATTGCTATCTTTCGTGGTTTCTGTTTTATATATAGAGTATAAAATTGGGGAATTAATTAATAAGATTGTTCTTATAATTAACAGTTCCAAAAGGAACTGCTTCTTCGAATACTAATGATGAATCATTAGTTTCTTTGAATACTATATACAATTCAATTAATTAAGTCAATAGGGGATATTAATTAATCATATGGGGAGTCCTCATACACCCCTATACCAAGTGTAATTTTGTTTCCTTGGGTACGCTATAGGGACGAATCTAATCTAGATTCTTTGGGTACAAGCGAGGACTCTCCATAACCTACACCCCTATGACAATCGGATAACCGATTGATCCTTTCGGATACTTTACGAAGTAAAGTTCCTTCGGATACGATACCTTCATATGTATGAAAGTATGTAAGGAATGCAGGTTTGATATATGATTTTCGATTAGTTTGATATGATTTTTGATCTAATTAATAGATTTTTATGTCAAAATCATCTCCAATTAGTAGAAAAATGGGTCAAATTAATAGAAAAAATGGGTCAAAATTTGATTGTAAGAGGGTCAAAAGGTAAGGGCGATCGCGTGAGAATAGGAAGGAAGTAGCTTTCCGGATCTTCCGTTTCTGCACTAATTGCCCTCTATTTCTTACGCTCATAAGGTCAATAAACTCATTTGCATACTGCCCTTTACAGAATACCCTTCATTACAAAGGGTATTCTTTCACTGGAACTAGCTATCTGACAGCTATGCTACTTCGCCAAGTTCTTCTTCCTCTTCTACGGGTGCCTTGCTACTAACTTTGCTAGCCTGACCCAATAGTTTGTCTTCATTTCTCTTTACGGCGATACAGATTGCATCATTGTTCAATGTCTCTGCAATGACCTTGGAATTGGCAATCATCATTTGTGAACGAGTCTTTCCATGCTCGTTCTTTTCGCCACGGTCCCAACCGTCCAGACGGCACTCGTATCGATGCCAAGAACCATCGGCTGTACCGCCATTTGCACTACGGTCAAATGCCTCTTTGGCCTCCATACCCATTCCGTAATTAATTACACTCTGGACTATCCAATCCGCTGGTGGCATTCTCCAACCTGCACTAGCGATCTTTGGTTTGGTCATCGTGGCGGATAAGTATAGGGCCATTTCTCCACCGGCTTCACATAGGCCAGATATGACTCGTTTCTTTTGATCGTCCGTCATACCGAACATGGCTACTAGGATATCTTTCAGTGGTAGTTTGCTGCTACCTTCAGACCAAGCCGGTGCCACAATAGCCTTTGATATTCCCTCTAGTACTCCGTTGGCTTTCCTGAGTAATAGTAGGTTTTCGATACATCCCATACCGAAAGTTAAAACTCTTACGGGTGCTACCGATGCGTTCTGTCTTCCTGACTTTGCGAGATTCCCATAGGTGGTGTACTCTTCGTCTCCCTTCTTGGTATTGATGGCACCTCGATATCGCAATGCACATCCACGACTCCATTGAGCGAGTTCACCTAGCGACACAGCATAGAGGCGAGCCAAGCAATTCAAGTATGGTATTAATTGGATGTAGTCCGCATCGTCAGCTTCCAATCGTAGATCATCCATTTTGAGAACGGCTGATGGAGGGGCACCAATGACTAGATTGACCTTAAGCCTGTCTCCGTAGTAGTCTCTCCAAGACTGAGCGGTCTCAAGGGTATTGGCCTCTTCTGTTGTTTTTGCTGGAACCATTTTCCACGCATCGGGGTCAAGTTCTTCGGGTGCGAAGAATGTGAGAGCCAATGCCTTACCACTGTGCCCACCATTGCCTACGAGACCTTCTCTTGTGAGTACAAAGTGAGTACAGCTAGAATCAAAGCCATTGTTCTCGACATCCTCGAATTGGCACGCAAGTTTCAAGCAGTGCTCTGCCTTTGACTCTCTATTTTTTCCGTTTGCTAAAATCCAACCATTGAGGAATTCGGCAGTAATCCTTGCCGATACCACGCATGGGTTAGGGGCGTTATTGTCGGTTTGTTCTTCAATATCCAAATCGAAGAATTCACGGACAGCGGCAATCTGAGCATCATAGATATGCTGGTACTCTTCCTCAATTGCGTCGCGTAGTTCGTCAAAATCTACGGGTGTAACTTCCTTCTCATTCTCCTGATTCTTCAATTCCTTCAACGAAAGGAGTTTGGTTTGGAATAGCTTGGTTTTCGGTTTGATGTGCTCTCCTTTGGTTACAGCGGTTTCAGCTTTGCTCATTGCTGCGGATTTGATTTCGTCTGCAACTTCTTTAATGTTCTTCGTTGTTTTGGTTTTTGTGGACGGCATCTTACTGTTTTCTTTCGTAATTTCGAAATTGATCGGATATGAATAGGATTGGAAGCAATCCTAACGGTACTATTCTGAATACAACTAATTCAATAGATTTACCATAATAAGCTATATGGTAAATCTTAATCCAGGTTAATTGCTTCTCAATTTGATATAAGTTGAGGGCAATTAGATAGGCTGTCGGATTGTCAATTAGGA
>JAYVGE010000120.1:0-4572 GCA_043772515.1 Flavobacterium sp.
TTCGACATGAGTCCCATAATTTTCGAAGCATTTCAAACCGTAAATGGGGATCGAAAACTCATTTATCATACTAATGTTATGATGTGCATTGCAGATACTTTTGCAGTAATTTGTGCTGATTGTATTGATGACAAAAAAGAGCGAAAAATGGTTTTGGATAGTTTAAAAGGAGATGACAAAGAAGTAATCCTTATTACCGAAGCACAAATAAATAATTTTGCAGGAAACATGCTCGAAGTAAAAGGGGCAGATGATAGACGCTATTTGGTTATGAGTACTGCGGCTCACCAGAGTTTGACCAAAAAGCAAATTGCTCAAATCGAAGAACA
This sequence comes from Flavobacterium sp., assembly GCA_043772515.1. Lineage (GTDB taxonomy): Bacteria > Bacteroidota > Bacteroidia > Flavobacteriales > Flavobacteriaceae > Flavobacterium. The sequence continues at coordinate 330 of JAYVGE010000120.1, forward strand.
TGTAACGATTCTAACCTCTAGTCTCGATACTATCGAAGCTTGCGGGGGTGGAAGTGCCAGATGTATGATGGCAGAGATTTTCTTACCGACAACCTAATGATTCGATCCAAGAGGTGTGCTGTAGGTATAATAAAAGCAGGGAATTTACTTTTGGGATAAAGTTGGATTTACTGTGAATTGTGCGGGTAAACGTTTTTCGCTGCGAATTGTTTGCGATTTTTTTTCTTGTTAATCAAAGGTTGAGCATCTGGTTCACTTTATGAGTTTGGTTACTCTAAAATTAATCATATTTTTAGTTTTAAAACCAATACAAATCTAAAAGTTAAGACCTGATTAGTGATTACGCAAGCCTGTTGCAGTTTGTTACAAGATACAATGAAGTTAAAAAAAAAACACCTGACGCTTTTATAAAGTTCGTCAGGTGTATAAAAATTAGTATCTGTTTGTAGTCAATAAAACGAGTGTGCAAGCTACTTCTACCTTTATATTATTTAATTCTAATAATTGATAGAATTCTGGGTTTTCTGTTCCAGGATTAAAAAGGACCCGCTTCGGTTTTGCATCAACGATATAATTGTAATATTCTTTTTGGCGGTTTGAATTTATGTAAAGAGAAACCGTATCTATTTTTGATAAGGGAATTGCTTTGGTGCGTATTTTTACTCCAGATACTTCACCCATATTTTGACCAATGGCCAGTACCGAATGCCCATTTTCGATAAGCATTGTAATTGCTCTGAAAGCAGCTCTTTCTGGTTTTGTGGTTGCACCAAGAACTAGTGTTTTTTTGTTTTTTGTCATCTTCTATAATTGTATGTAGCAAAAGTAATCAAAAAAAACACCAATTCCTTAGTTTCAATTTGGTTAGTAAAGGTTTTGAAATAAAGCGTACAGAATTTAACGAAGTTGTTTTGGTCTTTTCAAGACGACATCCTTTAAGTAAAGGATGGGCGAGCAGGAGCGTTGGTTTTTAATAGCAAGGCTATTGAACTGTTTTTTGACGAGATTATTTCGTTCTTCGCAAGGGCAAGAACAAGCCAAAATAAAGTTTAAGGAACTCTTATGAAAACAGAAGTAAAGTAATTACAGGGTTTGTTTTGAAATATTTTACTTAAAAATGTTGTACTAATCGTAAAAGCGAATGTCATACTGTGTTATGCTATTGTAACGTATGTGTTTTGTAAACCCTTTTAACAAAACAATATGCTAACACTAAAAAAGCTACTAAAATGAAAAAAAGTGTACTTTTGCAATTATAAACAAAGACAAAATGGATCTATTTATTTACTTATTTGCGGCTCTTTTTTCTGTAATAAATCCGATCGGGACAGTTCCTATTTTTGTAGGACTTACCAATGGTGATTCTCCAAAAGAGTGTGCTCGAATTTGCTTATGGACAGCCATAGATGTGTTTATAATTCTTATTGTTTCCTTTTTTGTAGGACAATATGTTTTAACTTTTTTTGGTATTAGTATCGATTCTCTTCGAATTGCAGGAGGTTTAATTATCTTGAGTTCTGGTTTCTCGTTGCTTTCGGGAAAATTTAATAAAAAAAGAGGAATTAACAAAAAGATAGAAACCGATGCCCAAAAAAGGAATGATATTGCCTTGACACCATTGGCAATCCCAATGCTTGCGGGGCCAGGATCTATTTCGCTACTGATTGCTTTTTATCAAGAACATCACAATACCAACGAAATTATTATTGCATCCTTGGCAATTTTGGCTATTGCAGTTACCATATTTATCATACTCAAGAGTGCTCCTTATTTATCTAAACTCCTTGGTGCATCTGGGATTGTGGCAATCTCTAGAATTGTGGGGTTTATTGTAATTGCAATCGGAATTCAATATATTGTAAGTGCGTTGATTAATATTATCAAAAGTAACTTAATATAAAAGGCCTTCAAAAAATGAAGACCTTCTACCTAACAAAACAAAACAACAATTTTTAGGGAAACCGATTAATTGAATTTCAATATTGCTTTGTTGTAAAGCAACGGTTTCCATGTTTTGTAACTAAAACTAATTAGCAATAAATTGATTACAAGTAATCCTGTCATTTGAAATAATTCGCCCACTTCGTCTGTCTCTAGAAAGAAATGGAATAAGAATATATTTAGCGTCAATGGCAAAGCAATAAAGGCTCCGACAGACGAGAAAAGTTGGCTAACTAGTAAGGCTCCTGCCAAGAGTTCTATAATTCCGAGAAACTGCCAGAAATAATTGGTTTGTTTCATTCCGAAAATGTAGTTTTTTATTTTCAATATGGCTATACTTGGCGCTACTTCTTCTCCTTTTTTTACAGTTTCTATTATCTCTGTAGGAGCTGGAATTGGTTTCGAAAATTTCTGAACCCCACCAAAAAGGAGCATGGCACCTAAAACTAAATTCAAAACAATCTTCAAAATATGGAGTGGCTTTTTCATATATAAAGTTATTTATTTTAATAATTGATATTCAAAACTAGGATTTCCTCTTTCTCCGTCTTTGTTAATCATGGCGACAAAACGAATTTTATAAATATTCTTCGCAGCATCTTTTATCACATAAAAACGATCTTGTTTGATGCTTGGTGCGCTGTTTGGTCCACCACCGCTTCTCCAGTTAGAACCGATTGTTCTTTGGTCAATAGCCGTTTCTTTTTCGAAATTTGTCTCTACAACATTGGCAAGAGTAAAAGTAGAATAGTCTAAAGTCGGAGTATTAAGAACTTCGTAAGCGCGAGTGCCACCTTTGCTGTTGGTTACCACAAAATCTTGAAAAGGATAGGATTGTGTTTGTCCCATGTTTAAAACATTTGTAAAGGAAGTAAAGTTCAAGTCCCACTTGGTTTTCTCTGGCTCAACAGTAACAATTGCCGAAGTTTTAAAACTAAAAAAAGAAAAGTTAAAAACACTGTTTTTAGCAATAATTATCTCTTTAAACGTTTTGTCTTCTAGATTAGCGTATTGTAGTTTGTAATCATTTCCGCTTCTTAAAACACGAATTTTTTTCCAACCTCTGGCATCTCCATAAGCGTCAACTCCTCCTTTTCCAGGAATTTTTTTAGACAATTCATGTCCTAAATTCAGCAAATACACTTTATTGTCGGCATCTTTTATCGCAACTTCAGAAATTGCTGTAAAGGTAAGATCGCCATTAGGTTTATCAACATAAACAGGATTTCCTTTGTCAACAGAAACGTTTTCGTCTGCTGTAACAACCTGAGTTATATCGTTACTTTCTAATTGCTTGACTGCCATTTTCAACGAACCATTGAGGACTAATCTAAAATCAGCACCAGCGTAAAAACCCAAATCCCATTTGGTTCTCTCGACAGCAGTACCTAGACCAGAACTTAAGTCGATATAAACTTGATTAGGAGCGTTGAATCCTCCTACATTGGGAAACAATGTGCTTGAAACAATAGCGGTTTGGTTAAAATTGAGTTGAGTCGAATTGGTAGCTGTTGGAATTTGTATCTGACCTAAAGAAGTTGCCACAACCGTAATTTTTACGTTTTTTATTTCTCCCTCGATAGCATCTCTTAATTTGGTTAGGCTAAAAGAAGCTGAAGTCGCATTGGCTGCAAAGGGAATCGTAATCACATTGTTTGCAGTTGCCGGAGCAGTGGTAAAATCGACCCCGTAGACCAAGTTTGTAGCTACTATATTTAAGGTTACGGTACCAGCAGCTGTTGTAGGAGTAGAAAATACGACATTTACATCCGTAGTAGCGTTACTAATATTTACCGCTGGATTTACAAAAGCAGCTCCGATTGGAGTTGCAACAATTGCATCATCTTCTTTGTTACATGCCGTGAAGGCTACAAATAGAAAGGAAAGGAGAAAAAGGACATTTTTTTTCATGATTTGGTATGGATTAAATTAAAAATTAAGGTTATATGTGAGCTTTAAAAAAAAGGATCGCCCGTATCCCAAAACTGTTTGTGTCGAACTACCATGAGCATCTGTTGCGCCCAATCCGTTCTGAATTCGAATTACATTTAGAATATTTCTACCTCCAAAAGTGGTTTGTAATTGTTTTTTGAAGAACGAAGTTTTTATCGAAGCATCTAGAAAAGAGGTTCCTTGTACGTCATAGAAATCGTATTGCTTACCTACCACTCCAATTTCTTGATGTTTTCCGTTGAATTTATAAAAAATCGAAAACCGCATATCGTATTTCGATAATGTATAATTAATATTGGCATTAAATTGTGTAGTGTATAAGAAGCGACTATTAGAAACGGCCTCTCCA
>JAYVGE010000121.1:0-4561 GCA_043772515.1 Flavobacterium sp.
AGAATACAACGGTTGGAAAGTCCCCGATGTTTTATTAAGCGGTCATTTTGCCAAAATAGACAAATGGAGAGAAGATATGGCGTATGAACATACTAAGAATAGGAGACCGGATTTGCTAGAAGAATAGTTTTTAGTCATTGTTTTCTGTTGCGGTCTCCGTTTTTAGTATAGGAGCGAATAAAAAAAGATCCATTTGTATTTTCTCTAAAAGCGGAGACCGCAAACCCAACAATAAAAAAATGAGTAACTACAATCTAAATAAAATTTATGATACTCGAAATTATATTGAGACGCATTATAACCAAATAATCTCAGTACAATCTCTAGAAGCAACTTCCTGTTACTCTTATAGAAATCTTCAACGTATTTTCTATTCTCTTTTTCAGGAAACTATTGGCGCTTATCAAACCCGTTTGAAAGTAGAAAATGGCTATAAAAAACTACTTTATTGCAATAAACAGATTTCAGACATTGCGCTAGAAGTTGGTTTTGCCGACTTACAATCTTTTTCTAAAACATTCAAAAAACACTTTAATTGCTCCCCTACTTTGGCGAGGAGTAAAAAAGAATTTTTATTAAACGAAAATCATCCAATCCAGAGTATTCCTTATATTTTTGAACCTGAGATTGTTTTTATTCCCGAAACACCCGTTTATTATTCGAGTTGCAGAACATCCTACATCAATCCTGAAATAGAATTGCTTTGGGATAGAGTATTAAAAAATAATTTTCCAGAGACAACCGCAGAATATTTTGGAGTTATCGCAGATGATATTCTCATTACCGAAAAATCAAAATGCAATTATGATGCTTGTATAGCGACAAATATCATAATCAAAAACCTGCCTGTCAAGACTATTTTTGGAGGTAAATATGCATGTTTTTTTCACAATGGAAGTTACGATACACTAGAAGAAACTTATAGACAAATTTATGGAGGCTGGTTTTTGGATAATGATTTTGAGTTCTCTAATACTCCCGTAATAGAAAAGTATTTAAAAAATGATGCCAACTGCAAAAGCGAAGCTAGTTATCTAACGTCACTTTTTATTCCGATTTTATAATTTGTCCATTTTGGACAACTAATTTGATTAGAATATAGAATACATTTGCATTGTTAAACTACTAGTAATAAACGACAAACGAATGTTTTATTTGTTTTAAAATTTTAGAGACTACAATTATGAATAAGCTATTTTTTATACCGCTATTATTTCCATTATTCACGTCCTGTCAAGAAGACGGAAGTGCAAATTTACCAAACGAAACTACCAAATCAGAAATCATGTACACCATGCCCGAAGAATCTGCTCCACACGAAGGAACTTGGTTGCAATGGCCTCATCAATACCAATATGGTGTCGATTATAGAGACGACCTAGATCAGACTTGGGTTGCAATGACCCAATCATTAATAGAAAGCGAAAAAGTTCATATCGTTGCTTACGATAGTACCGAAAAAAACCGAATTGCATCGCTATTAAGTACAGTAGGCATATCATTATCAAATATTGAATTTAAAATATACAAAACCGACGATGTTTGGGCAAGAGATAATGGACCTATATATGTAAGAGACAAAAACGGCAAATTAATTATTCAAGATTGGGGGTTTAATGGATGGGGCAAAAAAGCAGCATTTACAAATTGCAACACAGTGCCCTCCCAAATTGCAGCCGACCAAGGAATCGAAGTTATAAATCTAAATGCAACAATGATTAACGAAGGGGGGGCTGTTGAAATAGACGGAAACGGAACGCTGTTGGCTACCAAAAGTGCTATACTAAACTCCAATCGCAACCCAGGGATGACCCAAAGACAAGCAGAAACCATCTTTATGAAAAACCTTGGCACAAGTCATTTTATCTGGCTAGAAGGAAAAGCAGGAAGAGAAATTACAGATATGCATATTGACGGTTTTGCTAGATTTGGGAACACGAACACCATTGTTACCATGGATGAGAATGATTTGTTGTATTGGGAAGTGCCAAAATCAGACATCTCTACTTTGTATAATTCAAAAAACAAAAATGGAACCGCCTATGCATTTCTAAAATTACCACTATCTAAAAATGATGTTGTTACAACTTATGGTAAAAAATTGGGATATAAAGGTTCTTATGTTAATTATTATATTGCAAATACCGTTGTTTTAGTTCCCAATTATAATGATCCAAACGACGCTGTCGCCAATCAACGGATACAAAATTTATATCCGACAAGAAAAGTAATAGGTATTGATGTTCGTAATTTATACGCAAATGGGGGAATGATTCACTGCATTACGCAACAGCAGCCTAAGTGAGTTAAAAAAATAACTAATACATTTTGGTCTTGTTCTTTCGCTCTTTTTTGCTTTGAAAAACAACAAAATAACTTCACCATTTTTGTACGCTTTATTTTAAAACCGTTACTAAGTTTTGTGATTAAAATAATGTCGCATTTGTTTTTAGAGGTAACTGTGGTAGTCATTGAGGGTTTGTTACTATAAATTACGAAAATATATCGTCGATGTTATTTGTATCCAAGTGCCGAATTTATTTTGTACGAAATCCTCTCTGAAGAGCAAATTTTATAAAAACAAATGAGATAAAACTAAAAAGCACCTACACAACGCAAGGATATTCGGGCGTTAGTCAACACAAACTAGCCGAATAAAAGCCCCGAGGGCTTTTATTCATTCTGGTTAGGGGCTTTTTTCGCCTAGTTTGATAAATGTTGGCGCTAGTCGCTTTATATAATGCTACTTATACCAAACCTAATTATAATACAACCCAATCCCTCCTCTATCGAAAGAGAAAACCTGAGGTGAGGAGAAAAAAGTCAGACTATATTGTAATTGCGTTTGGTATAACATTTAATAAAATCTTATTATTACAGCTAAATACACGGAAAAAGAGCAGAGAAACTTCGTTATATACTTCTTGTTTTTAATAGTTTTTTTTGAAAAAAGACTAGCGAAAGTCAAGTCTTTTTTTGTGTAATTAGTGAAATTCGTGTTTAGATTTTTTTTTGACTGCTTTTATCAATGTGTTTTATGAGGGGCTGTTTTTTTTTGCTTCTCTGTCTAGGTTTTTTATAATCTTTTAATTTTTTAATCATTTCATCTTTTACTACATTTGAAAGATGAAGATTGAATCGCAAATAGAAAAAATTTCCAGTTTCCAGCATCTTGAACTGCTAGCCAATCAAATTGTAGAAGGGTTCATTTCTGGGATGCACAAAAGCCCCTTTCATGGTTTTTCGGCAGAGTTTGCTGAGCATAAAGTTTATAATTTAGGAGAAAGTACGAAGCATATCGATTGGAAACTCTTTGCCAGAACCGATCGTTTGTATACCAAGCGCTACGAAGAGGAAACCAACCTGAGGTGTCATATTATTATAGACAGTTCGTCGTCTATGCATTATCCGAAACTAAAAGCGAACCAAGCGTTTTATCACAGTAAGATTGGTTTCTCGGTTTTGGCAGCAGCGGTTTTGATGAATTTGTTAAAGAAGCAAAGGGATGCCGTGGGTTTAAGTGTCTTTTCGGATACCTACGAGTACTACGCTCCCGAAAAAGGAAGTGATCGTCACCACAGAATGATATTAAATGCATTAGAAAACCTATTAGAAAAACCAGTTGTTCCTAAAAATACCGATACCGTTACTTTTTTGCATCAAATAGCCGAGAAGTTACACCGCCGCTCGATGATTGTTTTATTTACAGATTTATTTCAGTTAGGCAAGGAAGAAGCATTGTTTAATGCGTTGCAACATTTAAAACACAATAAGCATAAAGTGGTTTTATTTCATGTAATCGACAATAAAACAGAGCTTAATTTTGACTTCGATAATGCGCCAAAGAAGTTCATTGATGTAGAAACAGGAGAAGAAGTAGTTATTTTTGCCGATAATGTAAAAATAGAATACGAAAAACAAGTAGCAATCTACTTCAAGAAACTAGAGTTAACCTGTGCGCAAAACCGAATAAAGTACATTCCTGTTGGTGTCGACGAAGATTTTAAAAAAATACTAACAGCCTATTTAGTTGAAAAACAAAACTTTGAATAACATAGCGGAATTTAATTAAATGTTTTTATAAAAAACGCTTGTTTAAACAAAAATCTATTGTATCTTTGCCACCGCAATAACGCAGCAGGTTTGGTAGTTCAGTTGGTTAGAATACATGCCTGTCACGCATGGGGTCGCGGGTTCGAGTCCCGTCCAGACCGCGAATATTGGGGAAGCCTTTCTTAACGGAAAGGCTTTTTTGCCCCATAAAGGTTTTTAAGATTAGTTGTGTTGTTTTCGCTCAGCAATGAGCAGGTTTAGTAGTTAGACCAATGAAAAGCTTTCCAATGTTTCTGGATTTATTCAGAACCTACGGATAGCTTTTTTGATTTTATACCTTATTCTTTATCGGTGGTTAGAGTTGGCTAGTTTTTTTTTGCGAGTAAATAATAGGAACGATACGTTGTTGTGTTTTATAGTGCAAGTTCTCAATGACTACAGCCGTTGTGTCTAAAAGCAAATACGACATTATTTCAATCGCATTACTTATTTTTTTTTTTTTTTTTTT
>JAYVGE010000122.1:0-4558 GCA_043772515.1 Flavobacterium sp.
AATATAAAATTATTCGAAAAAATTTGGCAAAAAACTCAGAAGAAGAGATTGCAGTATTACCTGTCGGAGATTTATATCAAAAACAAATAAAAGACGCTACTAAAACAGAAAATAAGGGCTACAACATTACTTATATAGACAAAGGAGCAGTTACATGCGAGTCGTACTCCTATAAAATAATCGCTATAACGAACTGCAAAACAAGTGAGGAATCTTTTTTTATGATGAAGAACGATTCTATAAAAGTAAACGATAAATGGGTTGTTTCTGAAACAGATAAAATGAGTATTTCCAATATCGATTTGGCTTCTGTTTTTAATAAAGGAACCCATCTTGAGGCCTCAAAGGGGTATTACGGAGATTTGGTTCAGTTAAATTGGAAAGTGGATAACAATGTCGATTTTATTGGAAATTATAGAATTTACCGCCGAAAATTGGGGAGCGACATCACCCCCGAATGGATCGATTCGGCCAACAAAACAGCACTTTCTTGGGTCGATAGCAAAACAGTTGCAAAAACATTGTATGAATATTACATTATTGCCGAGTCGAACTGTGGTTTGGATAAATTGAAAAGCTTTCCTATTGAGAGTCTCAACGGAATAAAATATACTGAAGTAGCAGAATGGGATACTAAAAAAAGGCAAGGTTTGGCTTGCGATATTGGTTTTCGTCTGCCTACAGCTACCGTTACAGGAAATATTACGTATGCTGGAGGCATTGCAGTGCCCAATGTAAAAGTGGTAGCAGAAAGAGAGGGTTTGATAACGGGAAACTCCGTATCCTTTAACGGAACAGACAATACGGTTAACATTAATGCAGATGGCAAAAATATGGTCTTAAATCCCAAAGGATTTTCAACCTCAATGTGGATAAGACCCGAAATAGTTGAGGGGATTCAGACCATTGGTAAACAAAAAGATGTTTTTGAAATACAAATGATCGATGCAAAAGTAAAAGTAACTATCGGAAACACCACACTTACCTCTAAAACAGAACTAAAAGTAAACGAATTTTCGAATATTTTTGCTACCTGTGCTGTCGATTCCCTAATTATATATATTAATGGTAAAAAAGATATCGCCATTAAAAGGACAAATGCTGAAAACTTGGCAGCAAGCTCAGACCAATCTGTTTTTTTAGGAAGCGATGGTAGTGCCAAGTACTACAAAGGACTTATAGACGAATTTCGTATTTATAAAACCGCATTAACAGCTACTACTATAACACAAGATTACAGCAGACTCATCCCTGCAGAGTCCGAAAACATAGTCGGTTACTGGCGCTTTGATGAAGGCGTTGGCCCTTTTGTCTTTGATGCTTCAAAGGAGTCTGAGGTGTATCATAAATACAATGGACACCTTTTGGGAGCCACTTGGAGTGCTGTAGTTCCTGCAAAAGAGCAATTGGGTTTTGGAGGCTTTACCGACAAAAAAGGAGGCTATCGGATAGAAGGCATTTTGTATAACAGAACGGGCGAGAATTTTAGTATCACTCCTACTATGACTTTAAGTGGTGCCGTTCACGAATTTGCACCCAATAGCCGAATTTTATTTTTGGGAGAAGGCAAAAATGTGGAGAACAATATTGATTTTACAGACAAATCTTCCTTTGAGGTTACGGGTAACATCCGATTTAATTTTAATGACCGAGAAGATATTGATTTTAAAAGCTCTGGATCTCAAGGAGTTTCTATTTGGATAGACGGGACAGAACAAGCTATGAAAGATGCAAACCCGATACTTACAAATGAGTTCGGTCAGTTTAAAATAATGGTTCCTATTGGAAAACACTTTTTAGAATTTAGAAAAGAAGGTCACACTTTTGCACAGAAAAGATTCCCTTCGTCCGAAAAAGAATTGTATGATTTTCAGGACCGACTCTCGAACATTCAAATATTAGACAATACGACACACAAATTGGTAGGCTGCGTGGTAGGCGGATTGGTGCAAGGAGCCAAAAAATTAGGATTTTCTGGATACAAAGGGAAACTGAAAAAAAATCAACAAAGAGTTAATAACATTGGCGTAGCTTATTTTACACTTACGTCAAAGGAAGCACCTCATATCAAACGCTCGGTAAAGACAGATCCAGATACGGGCGAGTTTGAAATTCAATTGCCACCGAGAGAATATGAATTTTCAGATGTCCAGCTTTTAGGAAAGGAATCCGACCCAAATGACGATAAACCCTTATTATTTAAAACCGACATACAAGCTGTAAAATTGGGAGACGAAGCTGCCTATAAAGGTATTGTTGAAAAAGATTCTATTTTGGAGGCTGGAAAATATATTTTAAAAGAAGTAAAATATAATGTAGAAAAACGATTAATTAGCCGAAATAATCCAATCGTAGTGGTATTAAATTCGTCTGGAGGAAATAGCCTTTTTAAATCCAAAAAAGAAGAACCAAATAATTTGTTTACCGAGAATTGGCAAATAGGAGAAACAAAGGTTAAGATTTTTGATAAAAGCACAGAAAAAGAAGTAGTTATCCCTACCAATAAATTGCCTTATCCTTTGTTTTTACAAGGAAAAAAATACCAATTAACCATTAAAGCAGTCGAAAAATATCAGTATTATCTCGAACCCGAACGAGCAATAAAAACCCCGACGGATTACGAAGTACCAACCTCCGATGGCGAGGTTACCATTAGCAATAATATTGGTGCCAAAGAAGATGGAAGCCAAAAAGCGGCCTACATATCAAAGGACAGAGAGTGGCTATTACTCCCTTCTGGAGATAAATCTGGAGATACGCATACTATGCAACTTCTGAGTGACGGCTCTGTTATTTACGAATTTATGGGCGGAGATCCCGATTTTATTCAGGGAAAAGACAGTACAGATTCTTTTACAAAATCAATGTTAATAGCCTTAAAAGTAGGCGGTAAAACCATTTACTGGCCAAAACCCGAGAACCCTTCGGCAATTTTTAAAGCCTTTGTTCAAGGAGGTAAAAAAATGCCCGGAACCGATTTTGTTACCGAGGCACCGTCTAAAATAAAGACAATACTCCGTATCCCTCCTGGCAGCAAGAGCAGTATAAGTATAAAGACTGGGAGTACAATTACAGAAGAAGAAGTTACTATCGATAATACAAAAGGAAATTGGAGTGCAGGGATTGGACCTCTTTTTTCAAAAGTTGGATACAACCCCTTAATTGGGAGTAAAATTATAGATGCAGAAAATAAAGTTCTCGTTTCTCACTATGGTTCTAAATTTGATGGTTATGAAACCACAAAATCTCAAATCAATACTTTTGAAGAAAATTTCAGCATCAATAACACGGATGCACCTGGCAAAGGAGACTTTTTTATTTCATCCTCAAAAAATGTTCAGATAGGCCGTGCAACAAATCTAAAATTTATCCCTGCTTCTGTGTGTGTGGGCTGTATTGGACCTAAGGTTACTGGAGACGATAGTAAAGAGTACATACTCCATACTGGAGAATCCTACTACCAAGCAGATCAAGGAGAAACTTTCTTTTTATATTCTGAGGATCATATTAAGTCTGAGATTATTCCAAAACTAGAAAAGGTTAGAAATAGTTTATTTGTTAATGAGCCAAATGTATATAAATCGACCCTTACTCCTGACCATTCTTCATATGGTCTGAATAACGATGATCCAAAGCTACTTAAGGACTCGTGGACTCCCGAAAACACCAATGATTATACCAAAACAAATCAGGATACGGATTACAATGGCAAAAGTTACACCTTTAACAAAGAAAAAGCTACTGTTTCTAGCGGAATAATTCAAGATAAAATAAGATGGCATAACGATCAGATTAGAGCATGGAGAGAAATTATAATGGATAACGAAATCGAAAAATGGGTGGCTATTACTAGTAAGCATAATAAAAATGTATCTGTGAGTGCTGGAATTGCCTATACCAACACCGTTTCGACAGACAGTTTGGACGTAACATTAAAATCTCACGACCTTGTTTTGGGGGGGTCAGTGGCAACAGAAATAAATTTTAGTTTATTTACAGTAGGGTTCATTTCCAAAATCAGTGGAGGCGGTGATACAACTAAGGGAGATAAGGATAAAGATTCGAATTTAAAGAAAATGACATTTGCTTATACCATTCAAGATACAGACCCTTATAATGCTTATAGCGTAAACGTGTTTGCTGGCAAGGGCAATAATTCTCCCGTTTTTCAGATCGTAGCAGGACAAACTTCTTGTCCTTTCGAACGAGAGAAAGAGTTGGTAATGACTAAAGAGCATACTTATTATTTAAAATATTGGATAAAACGTATACCTGAAATTATTTCCGAAAAGAAAGAAAAAATCGAATCTAAATATAATCCCGAAATAGATTCATTAAAAGAAATTTGTCGTAATGCTTTCCCAGCCTGTATTGTAACAATCTTTTTGGTTAAAGAGCTTGAAGACAAAAGAGACAAAGAAATTGAAGAAATGAGGAAACCGCTCGAAGAGAAAGAATTCAATTACAAAGCCTTGCTTTCTCTGTTCGAAAATGGCAAACCCCTACTAAGCAACCGCACCGTACAGATTCAAAAACCAGGGATTTTGGTTAACGGTAA
>JAYVGE010000123.1:0-4553 GCA_043772515.1 Flavobacterium sp.
TTCCAAAAGCAAGAATAGCAGTTATAGCCAAAGCCAGTTTGACACTATTGTATTTACCCGAAATAGGTTCTGTTTTGGTTCGATTGTTCCATTCGACCAATACAAATAAAACAATCATTAGGAGTAGTTCATAATTGTATCTTTCGTTATTGAGATACTGAGAGCTAAATTCTCTGTTTACTACTATTCGTTTCAAGTACAAACAAGCATCGGTTATGGTTTTGGCTCTAAAAAAAACCCAAGCGACCGTGCTCAAGAAAAAAGTCGTTACAATACTTGTGAATGTTCTTACCGAATTCCAATTCCATTTCAATTGAATTTCATCTATATTATTTCGATTTCTATTCAATATTAAAAGGGGCAAAAAATAAACGGCATTGATAAATCCCCAGGCCAAATAGGTCCAATTGGCACCATGCCAAAAACCACTCACCACAAAAATAATAAAGACATTCCGAATCTGCATTGTTTTAGACCCTTTGCTTCCCCCCAACGGAATGTAGAGATAATCACGAAACCAAGAGGAAAGCGAAATGTGCCAACGTCTCCAAAACTCGGCAATATCTCTTGAAAAATAAGGATAGTTGAAATTTCTAAGCAAGTCCAGTCCAAACAATTTAGAGACTCCCAGCGCCATATCAGAGTATCCTGAAAAGTCACCATAAATTTGAAATGCAAAATACACCCCTCCCAAAATCAATGACAAGGAATTCATCGATGTGTAATTATCAAAAATAGCATTGGCATAAGTAGCACACGTGTCAGCAAGAACCACTTTTTTGACCAGTCCCCAAATGATTTGACAGATGCCTTCTTTGGCTTGAGCCCAATTGAACGCTCTTTTTATTTTTACCTGAGGCAATAAATGGGTCGCTCGCTCAATAGGACCCGCCACCAAAAGCGGAAAATAACTCACAAACAAGGAATAATCGACAAAGTTATATTCGGCTTTTATTCTTTTGTAATAAATATCAATCACATACGATAAACCGTGAAAAGTATAAAAAGAAATCCCAACAGGTAAGATGACATCCAGTAAAATAGGACTTGCTTTGACCCCCGCAGAAGTGAGCATTTGTGCAAACGAAACCGAAAAGAAGTTGTAATATTTAAAAATGCCTAAAAATCCCAAATTGACAACAATACTCAACCAAAACCAAAATTTCCTCCCTTTCTCCTGACTGCTTTTCTCGATTTGAATCCCAGTATAATAATCTAAAAATGTAGAGAAAACTAACAGAAACAAAAAACGCCAATCCCAACAGGAATAAAAATAATAACTCGCAACGATTAGAAGTGCATTTTGAGTACTCTTCGTTTTATTAAAAACAAACCAATACAAAAAGAAAATGATAGGTAAAAAAATGGCAAAAGCCAATGAATTGAAAAACATAAAATTGGTTAACTGATTTTAGGGTGCAAAAATAAGATTAATTCTTCAGTAGTAAGTCAAAATGTTGCTTAACCATTTGCTTCAAAGAAAAATCTTTTTCTATAGCAATTCTAGTATTCAACTCAATCTTTCTAATTCCTAAATAGACTTCTTCTATAATAGATGCCAAAACCTTACTATCCTTGACTTTAAAAATATATCCATTTGTGCCGTCTACTATCGCTTCTTCATTTCCGCCAACATTGGTAGTAATAACAGGAACATTAGCCGCTAAACTCTCCAGAATAGATAAACTAAAA
The DNA here is from genome assembly GCA_043772515.1 of Flavobacterium sp. GTDB lineage: Bacteria > Bacteroidota > Bacteroidia > Flavobacteriales > Flavobacteriaceae > Flavobacterium. The sequence continues at coordinate 1,693 of JAYVGE010000123.1, forward strand.
CACTCCATGTGGGTAGGTTGCAACATATAATCATACTCACAATATATCGTATTCAGATTGGGCTGACTTCCCATGAATCTAAAATTGGAACTTACATGATGTGTTAGCGTACTAGCTACCAAAGCATCTTTGTAAGGACCATCTCCAAAAATAGTTATCTGAATTTCGTCTAAAATTTCGGAGGGTAATTTTGAAACTGCCACTATCAGGTCTTGAATTCCTTTGGATTCCCGCAGATGTGACGCAACCAAAAAACTGGGTTTATTATTTTTCCTTTGCGTCCTTACTTTAATATCCTGAATAAGAACCCCATTGTAAATTGTTTTCGTTTTGGATTTTACCTGAAATCCAAAATCTTTTACAATCTCTTTTGTAGTATAATCTGAAACTCCAATAAACTGGTCTATATATTTAGAAAATAAAAAACCTTTAATTTTTTTTTCTACTTTCTTCTTAAATGGATAACCATTTATAGGTCTTGGGTTGTGGTCTACTGCTATAATTTTGGCATTAGACAAGTGTTTTAATTTCTTAAAAAAAGGAGTACACAATTCAATAAAATGGGTAATAATATGGGTATAGTTCGGATTATTTCGAGAGCAAAAAGCAAGAAAAACAGGTTCTATATTTTCAGAAAAACCATTATAAATTGTTAGATTTGGATAATTCCCATGATCGGATTTATTAGGAAAAAACCAATCGACTTCGATGTCCCTTTCTTTACATATTGCATCAAATTGCCAGAAAAAACAATCCATTCCGCCTACTCTTTCGGGTAGCAATTCGTAATTACAGAGTATCGCTATTTTTGTGTTACTCATTAAAATTTAGCTACTGTTTTTGCAATTCTCTCACTGGTTCCTTTTAAGTCCTGGCTTATTTGCAGTGCTATCAATTCTTTTCTTTGCAAAGTTCTTTTTTCGGGTTTACTCAGTGCCTCATTGATTTGCGTTGTTAGTTCTACTGCATTTTTAGCAATGGTAACCGATCCGCTATCGACTACTTTTTTAAAATGACTGTACTCTAAAAATCGTTGGTCATTATACATTCTGTTTTCTAAATTACCAAAAACAGTATTAATAACAGGTTTGTCAAATAGCATAAAATCTAGACTCATTGTAGAACACATATTGATATTTAAATCTACATTTTCTAGCAAAGAACGTAAATCGACAATATCCTCTTGACTAGGAATGCGTTGCGACCAACTTTCGACATGATTTTCTCGAGTTAAGATCCATTTTGGGACATTCCAAATTATTTCGGGATATTCCACTCTTATCGTTTTAAACCTGCTATCCCCCTCTGCAGGAGACGTTCTGACTATAAGTTGCACTGGGAACTCAATATTATTATTTCGTATTGCTTCTGCAATAGACTGAATAACAATTGGGTCATTTTGACCAATCGAAACATCGGCACAACTGTAACAAATTGTTTTTTTATTGGCATCCAAACCAAACTTATTGATAAAATTTTCTCTTGTAGTTTCGTATTTTTTAAGCACATAAGGCTCAAACTGTGGTGTACCTACTCCTTTTACGTTTTCTGTTTTTACATTGGGATAAAAATAGAGTAACTCGTTCTTCATCAAATCACTCCAAACCAAAAAATAATCAAACGTTCCTAACATCCTTCCCTTGGAAGCTAAATTATCCCAGCTAAAAATAAACGTGCTTGATGTAATTTTATTTTGTATTCCAGCGTATAAAAAAGGGGCTAAATATGGCGGTCTCTGGTGGGTAAAAAACAAATGGGATGGCTTGTCTTCTTGAAGTAAATTTATATATTCTTTGGTTATATTATTATTTGAAAAAGACAAAAACTGCATTTTTTCGGCAAACAAAATACTTCCGTTTGAATTTATATATCGAGTAAAAAAATACAGTGTTTTTATTAATAAGGAGCGAATAGAATTATTTTTCGGATATCCCGAAACAAGATTATCTTTCATACCATAGAACCCTTTATGTTGCTGCAAATGAGCTAATTCTTTCCATTTTCTAAAAAACCAAGTGCTTTTTCCTTCCACAAAAACAGGTAACTCCTTAATTTCTATATTCTTATTACCAAAATCACTATAACAACTTTTTGGCAAACCAGAATAAATAATAATCTTTTCAAATTGTAAAGCTGCTTCTACAATAAAATCACTCATCACAAAGTTTCTAAAACCTACTCCATCTGTGATTACTATGCCTATTTTTTTCATTTTTATACTATTCATCTATATCTAAATTGTTTTTTGATGATTTATTTCCTAACCCTTTCAGAGTTTTGAACTCTGAAAGGGTTAGAATAAAATTACCTATCTCTAAACTGTTTTTGATGATTCCTTTTCCAAAACCCTTCTTTTTGTAAACATTCTAAAAATAACTCCGCACTATTTCCCTGTCCAAAATCGGAGATGGTTTGTTGTACTTCGTGTGAATCAATAGTTCTTAAAGCTTCGGCAATACTCATTATATCATAATCTACATTGATAATATCGGCATGAACGGCACGGTTTTGTTGGCGTGTTCCAATATTAATAATTGGAATTCCATAATAAGGAGCTTCTCGTATTCCAGCACTACTATTTCCAATAATAAATTGGCTATTTTTTAATAATGTCAAAAAATATTCGAATCGCAACGATGGGAAAATTCGGAAGCGCGGATTACCAACTAGCCCTTCGTAAGCGTCTAAAATTATCTTACTCCCTAAATCATTATTAGGAAATACCACTATATAATTATGAGTATCTGCCAATAACGTATTGACAAAATTAGCAGCGTAACTTTTCATTTCCTTTATTTCAGTAGTAACCGGATGAAACATAACTATAGCATAGGCTTCAAAAAACAATTGATAGTATTCTT
>JAYVGE010000124.1:0-4552 GCA_043772515.1 Flavobacterium sp.
ATTGCCTAATGATACATTTAATATTGTGGTAACCGGAGCAGCGATGCATCATTTGAGAGAAGATGAAGAATGGGAAATGGTTTTCTCCAAAATATATAAAAGTCTAAAAAAAGGAGGTTCTTTTTGGATTTCAGATTTAATCAAACACGACCATCCTGCCATTGACCGATTGATGTGGAAGCGTTATGCCGATTATTTGAAAGGTGTGGGAGGCAAAGCGTACCAAGAAAATGTGTTTGATTATATTGCCAAAGAAGACACACCGCGATCAGTGATATACCAATTAGAGCTATTGAAAAAAGTAGGTTTTTCGCATGTAGATATTTTACATAAAAACAGTAATTTCTCCGTGTTTGGGGGTATAAAATAATACATTATGTTGAATTTCAAACCCAGTACGATTGAAGATATCGATTCCATTTTTGAATTTTACGATATGGCTATTGCCTATCAAAAAACCAAATTCAATAAACAATGGCAAGGTTTTGACAGAGCATTGGTGGAAAAAGAAATATCTGAAAATCGCCAATGGAAAATAATGATTGGAGATGAAATTGCTTGCGTTTTTGCCATTACCACCGAAGATGCCAGTATTTGGAAAGAAAAGAATAGCGACAAAGCCGTTTATTTTCACCGCATTGTAACGCATCTAAAATTTAGAGGACAGTATTTTGTAGAAAAAATAATCGATTGGGGATTGCAGTTTGCTAAAGAAAATAGTTTGGATTTTTTGAGAATGGATACTTGGGGCGATAATGAGTCTTTAATTGCCTATTATCAAAAATGTGGATTTAATTTCCTCGGAATTATTACACCGGATTATGACGATTTACCCAAACATTATGAAGGAATAACATTGAGTCTATTTCAAATTAAAGTAGAAAAAGATATAAAAGATGAGTAGTAATTTGTTAATTTCAGAGGAAACAATAACGGATAAGATTTACATTATTCGAAATCAAAAAGTAATGCTAGACAGGGATTTGGCAACACTTTACGGGGTTGAAACAAGGGTTTTGAATCAAGCAGTTAAAAGAAACATTGGACGGTTCCCTGATGATTTTATGTTTGAAGTTTCAAAAGTTGAATTTGATAACTTGATATCACAAATTGTGACATCAAGTTGGGGTGGGACCAGAAAACTTCCTTTTGCCTTCACGGAACATGGTGTGATGATGCTCTCCAGTGTTCTTAAAAGCGATAAAGCTATTCAAACAAATATTCAAATCATGCGTACTTTTACAAAAGTAAAGCAAATGCTTCTTGACACCAGCGAGATAAAGATTAACATAGTACAAATACAGAAGAAACTCGAAAATCACGATAAAAATATTGAATTGGTGTTTTCCTATTTAGACGAACTAAATGCGAAAGCGGAAGACGAAAAACCACGTGTGAAAATTGGATTCAAAAAATAAACGATTAAAATAGTTTGGCAAAACAAAAAAGGAAACAGCACTATCAAACATGGAAAAAAGAAAAATTGAAATAATGGATACCACACTTCGAGATGGTGAACAAACCTCGGGAGTGTCTTTTTCTGCCGCAGAGAAATTAACCATTGCACAATTATTGCTGGAAGAATTAAACATTGACCGTATCGAAGTAGCCTCAGCTCGTGTAAGCGAAGGAGAGTTTCAAGGCGTAAAAGGCATTATGTCTTGGGCTGCCGAAAAAGGATATACAGATAGAATCGAAGTCTTGGCTTTCGTCGATGGCGGGATTTCTATCGAATGGATGAAAAATGCAGGAGCCAAAGTGCAGAATTTATTGACCAAAGGTTCTCTGAATCACTTGACCCATCAATTAAAAAAAACACCCGAACAACATTTTGCCGAAATTGCACAAGCTATTGCTTTGGCCAATGAAAACGGAATTGCGACCAATGTGTATCTCGAAGACTGGAGTAACGGTATGCGCAATTCCCCTGAATATGTTTTTCAATATTTGGATTTTTTGGTAACTCAACCTGTTAAAAGAATATTATTGCCCGATACCTTGGGTGTTCTTATTCCATCGGATACGTTTGAATTTATTTCTAAAATTACCGCAAAATACCCTAGCATTCATTTTGATTTTCACGCCCATAACGACTACGATTTGAGTGTTGCCAATGTGATGGAGGCCGTAAAAGCTGGCATCAGTGGATTGCACGTTACCGTAAACGGAATGGGTGAACGAGCTGGAAACGCACCACTCGAAAGCACCGTTGCTGTAATTAATGATTTTATGCCCGAAGTGAAAATCAATATCAAAGAATCGTCTTTGTACTCCGTGAGTAAACTCGTTGAAACGTTTACAGGCTATAGAATCCCGGCCAACAAACCTATTGTGGGTGATAATGTTTTTACCCAAACCGCCGGAATTCATGCCGATGGGGACAACAAAAATAATTTATATTTTAATGATTTACTTCCAGAACGTTTCGGAAGAAAACGACAATATGCTTTAGGAAAAACATCAGGCAAAGCCAATATCGAAAAAAATCTTCAAGAATTAGGATTAAAACTAAACCCAGAGGATTTGAAATTGGTAACCCAACGCATCATCGAATTGGGAGACAAAAAAGAAACCGTTACCAAAGAAGATTTGCCTTACATCATTTCAGACGTGTTAGACAGTCAGACTTATGAAGAAAAAATTGTAGTCGAATCGTATGTGTTGGTTCATGCCAAAGGATTGCGTCCTTCGACCACACTTTGTTTAAAAATTGACGGAGAAATAATAGAAGAGCATGCACAAGGAGACGGTCAATTTGATGCTTTTATGAATGCACTTTCTAAGATTTATAAAACAAAAAAAATGATATTGCCCAAATTGATTGATTATGCGGTTCGTATCCCACCTGGTAGTAGCTCGGATGCTTTGTGCGAAACCATTATCACTTGGACTCATAACGAAAAAGAATTTAAAACTAGAGGACTTGACTCCGATCAAACGGTTGCCGCTATCATTGCTACACAAAAAATGCTGAATGTAATCCCCAGCCCTCCCGATAGCTATCGCGACTTCCCCAAAGGGGAGGGAGCCGTTGTGGAATTTCCGACGTAAAAGTCAGAACGTAAATTAAAAAAACAATAAACCCAATCCTTCAACACTCAGTCTCCCCCTCGCTACCTGAACTTGGCGAAGGGGGTTGAGGGGAGAAAAAAAACACTTAATTATGAAATTCAATATTGCCCTTTTAGCCGGAGACGGAATTGGTCCTGAAGTAATTAACGAAGCTGTAAAAGTTTCTAATGCTATAGCCAAAAAATTTAACCACGAGATTACTTGGACACCTGCATTGACAGGAGCTTGCGCTATTGATGCCGTTGGCGTTCCTTATCCAGACGAGACCCATGAAATTTGTATGAAAGCCGACGCAGTTCTTTTTGGTGCAGTCGGACACCCTAAATATGATAATGACCCAACAGCATCGGTTCGTCCAGAACAAGGGTTATTGTTAATGCGTAAAAAATTAGGATTGTTTGCCAACGTTCGTCCAACCTTTACTTTTCCTTCCCTAATAGACAATTCTCCATTAAAAAGAGAACGTATTGAAGGAACCGATTTGGTCTTTTTAAGAGAATTGACTGGTGGTATTTATTTTGGAGAAAAAGGACGAAGAGATAATGGAGAAACCGCCTTTGACAATTGTGTTTACACCAGAACAGAGGTACAACGTTTAGCCAAAAAGGGGTTCGAATTAGCCATGACACGTACCAAAAAAATGTGTTGCGTAGACAAAGCAAACGTACTAGAAACTTCCCGTTTATGGAGAGAAACCGTTCAGGCAATGGAAAAAGACTATCCAGAAGTTACCGTAAGCTACGAATTTGTAGATGCTGTAGCCATGCGATTGGTACAATGGCCTAACTCGTACGATGTATTGATTACAGAAAACTTGTTTGGAGATATTTTGACCGATGAAGCTTCGGTAATTTCGGGTTCTATGGGGCTTATGCCCTCTGCATCTGTTGGAGAACATACTTCTTTATTCGAACCCATTCATGGCTCGTATCCACAAGCAACTGGATTAAACATTGCCAATCCTTTGGCAACAGTATTGTCTGCGGCTATGCTATTTGAAGATGCATTTGGATTAAAAGAGGAGGCACAAGCCATCAGAGCCGTAGTTAACAAATCATTGGAACAAGGAATTGTAACCGAAGATTTAGTAGCTAAGGGTTTAAAAGCATACTCTACTAGCCAAGTTGGTGACTGGTTGGTTGCTAATTTGTAAATAATACCATTTAAGCCTAGAATTTACTGTAAAACATTCTTTTCCCTTTCTTAAAAAAAGAAAAAAATGGCTATTTATTTTACAGTAAATTCTAGGCTTAAATGATAATACTTATTTTTTAATGGGAAACAAAGAATTACTTCGCGTGTTCGCTATCGTTCGAGTCGCATAGCTTCATTGGTTTAGTGACTTAATAAAACAAAATTCTAAAAACTAAAACAGCCCTTAATAATACCAAACGCAATTACAATATAGCCTGACTTTTTTCTCCTCACCTCAGGTTTTCTCTTTTCGATAGAGGAGGGATTGGGTTGTATTATAATTAGG
>JAYVGE010000125.1:0-4546 GCA_043772515.1 Flavobacterium sp.
TTTCGAGCGGAGCAATCCCTGCCCCTCCGATAATTTTACCCTTATTTTCGACAACATAATAGACCGATTTTGGCTTACTGTACTCCTCAAACATCAAATCCAAATACGGATCCTCGTAAGCAGTACCCACTTTTGGAATGTTCAATTCATCAAAAACAGCTCTTATTAGTTGGGCAACCGCTTGATTGTCTTCTTTCTGTATTTTTCTAATATTCCAATTTTCCATAGCCAAATCCTAAATTTGTTTCTAAGTAAAGGTTTTGAAATGAACCATGCAAAATTTGACGAAGTTATTTTGGCCTTTTTCAAAGCAAAAAATATTTGAATAACACTATTGAAAGATTTTTTAACGAAGAAAAAGGGTAAAAGAACGAAGCAAATTGCAGGGTTTATTTTGAAACCTTTACTAAGCACAAAAATAACTATTGTTTATTGCATTTTTCAGAAGATGCTAAACAAAATTCTAAACTCAAAAAATACTACTTTTGCATTGTGAAAATACATGAAAAATACATCGAACGTTGCATTCAATTGGCCAAAAACGGCCTCGGAACCACCTACCCCAACCCTTTGGTCGGTAGCGTAATTGTATGTGAAGGTAAAATAATTGGAGAAGGCTGGCACAAAAAAGCAGGCGAACCCCATGCCGAAGTACATGCCGTAAACTCGGTAAAAGACAAATCATTGTTGATAAAAGCTACTATTTATGTAAGTTTAGAACCCTGTAGCCATTTCGGAAAAACACCTCCTTGTTGCGATTTGATTATTAAAAATAAAATTCCGAATGTGGTTATTGGTACCGTTGACCCTAATATAAAGGTAGCTGGAAACGGCATCAAAAAGCTAATCGAGGCAGGAATACACGTCACTATTGGCGTGCTTGAAGCAGAATGTAACGAACTCAACAAACGTTTTTTTACTTTTCACCAAAAGAAGAGACCTTATATAATCCTAAAATGGGCCGAAAGCAAAGATGGTTTTTTGTCTCCAAAAGAAAAATTAGAAAACAAACCCGTTTGGATTACCAATACCTATTCTCGTCAGTTGGTACACAAATGGCGTAGCGAAGAACAAGCTGTTTTGGTAGGGACTCAGACCGTTTTGGACGACAATCCCAGATTAGACGTTCGGGATTGGACAGGAAATAATCCGGTGCGGTTGGTTTTGGACCAAAAAAATCGCATTCCGAAAGACCGTCTTATATTTGATAATCTAACAAAAACCATCGTCTTTTGCAAATCAAAATCGGAAAAAGAAAAAGAAAACACTATCTTTGAAGTAATTGATTTTGAACAAAATACAATACAACAAGTCCTTTCTATTTTGTATCAGCATCAAATTCAATCGGTAATTGTCGAAGGAGGTCGCCAAACTTTGCAAAGCTTTATCGACGCCAATCTTTGGGATGAAGCCAGAAAATTTACTGGAAAAACAATGTTCTTTGCAGGCACAAAGACACCTCAATTGGCAACTAAAAATTATTTACAACAAGTTATAGTCGATGACGAACTTATAATCTTTAGAAACCATGATTAATACCATTATTTTTGATTTTGGAGACATCTTTATCAATTTAAACCAACAAGCAACCGTTGATGCCTTCTATAAATTGGGTATAACCGAGTGGAATGACGATTTGAAACAAATAAACATCCAATTTGAAACAGGGCAAATTACAGAAGACCAGTTCCTTTTAGGCTTTCAAAAATATGCTCCAAATGCATCTATAGAAGAAATTAGAAATGCTTGGAATGCCATTCTACTAGATTTCCCACTGTATCGCTTAGAATTCCTTCAGATGCTTTCCAAAAAATACAGACTTTTTTTATTGAGTAATACCGATGCTATTCATGTTGAAACATTCGAACAAAGATCAGGTATATCATTTTATAGTGCTTTTTACCAATGTTTCGAAAAAGTTTATTTTTCGTACGAATTAAAAATGCGAAAACCCAATGTGCCTATTTTTAATTACCTACTAAAAGAACACGGACTCCAAGCCAAACAAACATTATTTATTGACGACAAAAAAGAAAATACCGATTCGGCTCAATCGTTGGGATTTCAGGTTTGGAATTTACAAGTCGGCAAAGAAGATGTTGTTGAATTATTTGAAAAAAAAATAATTTAGGCGAAGAACTAAAAATAATTTCAAAATTCGTTACTATTCGGCCTAGCAAAATTTTACAAAAAATAGACATCCTACGTACAAATTTTCCCTTTAATTTGTATCCTATTTTTTTACTCCTTATTATTTTGCACAAGCAGAATAAGTAGGTCTGTGATACAATCGACACTTTTAAAGATCGTAAAAACAACCTCTCTTTTTATCTCAGTAGACTTATCCCTTTTCTATAAGTGCCCATTATCTAAACATTACTACTTAGTTATCAAAATTCAATAGTTTTCATTTAAACAAAATTTTCTCTAAACATCACTAAAAGTTGGTATTGTGTAAATATAATATTACCTTTAATTCGTAAGATTATTTTTATAGAAAATATAATTTTATTTACTTAATGATGATACTAATGTGTTGTCGAATGGTAGCAGGTCAAATTTACAAGTCATAAGCTGTATTTGAACAACACCCTATTAAAAAACCATTATAAGAAAAACATGGCAGTACATAGTTTTTACATCGAAGAGAGAAATGAAGATGATCATGATAAACACCCTATAAAAAAAGGAGATACGTTTAAAAGTGTTGCCGAAGAACTCGGTATAGAATGGCAGATTTTACGAGTCTATCACAATACCCATTGCATTGCGGATGCCGATGTAATCAATGCCTATTTTCCGAGTCACTTGAAGTTTTTACTTTTAAAACCCATCAAACTACAAGCAAATGGAGAACCCGAAAAAGAACCTCTCAAAAAAGCGATTTTTAGCAGTGATTTCATTGTACCTTTTCATTCGGTAAATGGAAAAAACAAGTATGGAGTGATGTACACCATTAAAAATGGCAATAAAGTTGATACCTTAAAATATGAAGTAAGTGTAAACTGGGTAAATACCGACAAAAACGGATATTCTTTTTTTGAAATTGACAGACTCTCCAAAGTATATATTAATGATATCGAAGCCGATACAATAGTCGATGAATTGGCAGAAAAAACATCCAGTGTTTTGTATCCTCTGCTAATTGTTGTTGACAAAGTAGGCGAATGGATTGACATTCATAATTTTGAAGAGATAAAGGAGCGCTGGGAAACAATAGAAGCCGAAATTCTTGAAGCCTATCCAGGAGAAGAGACCGAAAAATATGTAGCTCTTTTTGATAAAAATTTAAGAAGCGAAGAAACTTTAAGTTTAGCACTTTCCTATGATTGGTTCATAAGAGCTTTTTTTAATGGAATTCATACAGCATATACCTCTAAATTAACTTTTGAAGGCTATACATATTTCCCTTTTGTTGCAAAAAGTGATGATCTAATATTTGATATTGAACAAACAGTTGATGCCTATCTTGACGAGAACCATCTGCTAAATATAGATCTAAAAGGAGTACTAGACGATCCGAGGACAAAAACCGATTTTGAATACGAATTAGATCTACCTATTAGTCCTTTGGTAGAGCAAAAAGCTGTCGGCAGTTATAGAGCAAAATATTTCCTGAATCCCAACAACTACACCATACAAACTTTATTTATAGAATGTGATATTGCACTTGATGTACCACATAAATTTACCGTTATGGTATCTAATCTAAATGAAAAAGAGAACCAATCACTAGTAACAAACTCTCTTTATGTGGATGAAGTAAAAAAAGAAGACAGTATTTTTAAGATGATTGGAGACGTTTTTAGAGGCAGATAAAAAACATAAAATTATGAGTGAAAAACATATTGTAGTACAAGGTGCTACTTGCAAATGCAAATTTAGTGTAGAGCCGAAGTTCGATAAACTAAAGGTAAAATCGCAAACAAAGCATTATGGTAATGATAAAGATGGTTCTAAAAAACTAATTGCCAGTGATAAAGACATTGGGCAAACTTTGGAGAAAAACACCTTTGGAAAATGCAAGAAACAACCTGCCGGTAATGATTTCTTGCCCTGTCAAGCCATGATTACCAAATGGAGTGGTTCTTACGAAAAAATGACCCTATCTAATAAAGGAAAAGTATTGCTAGAAGACAGCAAAGGTACTTGCCCGATGGGAGCTCCCGATTGTATCGAAATCACAAAGCACGGACAAGTAGCAGAAACCAGCAAGCAAAATTTTAAAAACGCTAATCCTATGGTTCACAACCTGATAAACCCTATGGTCGATGTTAGGTATATGTACAAGAAACAGTCTACGCATAAGGGATTAGAGGACAATAGCAATTGATTTTAACAATATTTTGATATGGCAAAAGGAGTAAAAAAAATAAAATGGACTGGAGAAGGAGTTGTAAAAAGCAATATGTCCAAAACCAATACAAAAGTAACGATAGATCCGGACCAATATGTATGGTTTAAAGTAGGAGAATGGGATGAAGGGTTACCAGAAGCTGATAAAAGAAAAAGTCTAACTTGGATATTACAAGACAAAAGGGCAAAA
>JAYVGE010000126.1:0-11588 GCA_043772515.1 Flavobacterium sp.
ACTGGAGAAGCCTACATTAATGGTATGGCTGGAGATCGTTTTGCCGTAAGAAACTCGGGAGCAACTGCGGTTGTTGAAGGAATTGGAGATCACGGTTGTGAGTACATGACTGGCGGAACTGTTGTCGTTCTTGGAAAAACCGGAAGAAACTTCGCCGCAGGTATGAGTGGTGGAATTGCTTATGTTTTTGATACAGTCAAAAAATTCGACGCTACTTTATGCAACATGGAAATGGTTGATTTTGAAACATTAGAACAAGATGATTTTACCAAATTGAAACAATTGATAAAAAACCATTCGATGTACACCAACAGCCCTTTGGCAAAAAGAATTTTAGAAGACTGGCAAAATCAACAGAAGCATTTTATCAAAGTAATGCCGACAGATTACAAGAAAGCATTACAGAGATTAGCAGAAGAAAAGCAAATTGAAGAACTAATAGCTTTGTAAAATAGCAATTTCAATAATCAATTTCAATGGCAATGAGGAATTTAGAATTTATACGACGATAAACTGTTTGTGGTTGCTTCGTGCCTCGCAATGACTTGAAATTTAATAGAAAAATTATGGGAAAGATAGGTGGATTTAAAGAATATAATAGAACCGACGAAAGTAATGTTGCTGTTCTAGAAAGAGTATCAAATTATAATGAATTTACAGTTCCGTTAGCAAAAGACAAAATCAAAGAGCAAGGTTCGAGATGTATGGATTGCGGAATTCCTTTTTGTCACAGCTCCTGTCCATTAGGGAATTTAATTCCTGATTTTAATGACATGGTCCATCAAGAAGAATGGGAAAGTGCTTTGAAAATTTTACAATCCACAAACAACTTCCCTGAATTTACAGGTCGTTTATGTCCTGCTCCATGTGAAAAATCATGTGTATTAGGAATTATCAGTGAGCCAGTAGCTATCGAAAATATTGAAAAAAACATCATCGAAAGAGGTTTTGCAGAAGGTTGGATCAAACCACAAACACCAGAAGTAAGAACAGGAAAAACCGTTGCTGTAATTGGATCTGGTCCTGCAGGATTGGCGGCTGCACAGCAATTGAATCGTGCTGGACATACTGTTACCGTTTTTGAAAGAGACAACGCAATTGGTGGATTATTGCGTTACGGGATTCCAAATTTCAAATTAGAAAAAGGAATTATCGACAGACGTGTAAAAGTATTAGAAGCAGAAGGAATTATTTTTAAAACCAATGTAAACGTAGGAGTTAATTATAGTGTCGAAGATTTGAAAGCTTTTGATTCTATCGTATTATGCGGTGGAGCAACCGAAAGAAGAGGCTTACCAACAAAAGGTGCCGATAGCAAAGGAGTTGTTCAAGCAATGGATTTCTTGACACAACAAACCAAAGTATTGTTCGGAGAAACAATCGCTGATCAAGTAATGGCGACAGGTAAAGACGTTATCGTAATAGGCGGTGGAGATACAGGATCAGATTGTGTGGGAACATCCAACAGACACGGTGCGAAATCCGTGACGAATTTTGAAATCATGCCAAAACCTCCAGTAGGAAGAAGCGAAACTACACCTTGGCCATTTTGGCCGTTGCAACTCAAAACCTCTTCATCGCACGAAGAAGGTTGCAACAGAAACTGGTTAATCAATACCAAAGAATTCCTTGCTAATGAAAGCGGCCAACTCGTTGGATTAAAAACTGTTGAAGTGGCATGGAAAATGACTCCAGGACAACGACCTGAATTAATAGAAAAAGAAGGGTCAGAGAAAATATGGCCTTGTGATTTGGCTTTGTTAGCTCTTGGATTTACAGGTCCAGAAAAAACGTTAGCAGAGCAATTAGGATTAGATATCGACATGCGCAGCAACTATAAAGCGACCAACTACCAAACCAATGTTCCTCACATTTTTACCGCTGGGGATATGAGAAGAGGACAATCCTTAATAGTTTGGGCGATCTCCGAAGGTCGCGAGGCCGCAAGAGAAGTAGATTTATACTTAATGGGCTTTACTAATTTGCCAACAAAAGGAAAAGGCGATTTGCCGAGTTTGTAATACCAAACCCAATTATAATATAACCCAATCACTCCCCCTCTTCTTTTGAGAGAGTCTGGATTAAGGATAAATAAGTTAGACTATATTATAATTGTGTTTGATATAATAACTATTTTTTTTTAATCCCTTGGCAGTTTTTTTTTGTCAAGGGATTTTTTTGAGCCCTAGATTCATTAGAGTTTATACATATTAAGTTTTTTTGCACTAAAATATAATCACAAAGTTTGTCATTCCGGAGGAATCTCAAACGAGCTAAATTATAGATTCCTACGGAATGACAAGATTGAGTGATAAAAATTATCATTAGAGCTTAAACATATTGAGACATTGCTATTTTTAAAACGTTTATTTTAAAGGCATTTTTATACCAAAAAGCTTAATATGTATAAGCTCTATTATACAAAAGCAACTATTAATTTCAAATAAAAATAAATACAATCACTTGTTAAAGAGCTTTTAAATAAAATAATTTACTCAAAATCGATCTCAAAATAGTTTAAAATGACTTTGTAATTATCCTGTGCAGTGAGGCAAGTGTCTAATAAATACTCTTGTATTTCATCCCATTGTTGCAACCCACGATAATAGTATAATTTTAATTCATCATCAATAATAAAAGGAACAATGGAGTTGGCAAGACATTCTTTGAATAGTATCAATCGACCCACACAACCGTTACCGTCTTGAAAAGGATGGATAACTTCAAATTTCTGATGGAAATCAATAATATCTATGATGTTTTTTTTTCTATGCTGTTGTAATACAAGAGCAATGTTACCATATTTGCAACAACATTTTTTGGGGAACAAGTTTCATTTCCACCAACTTCATTCGGTATTTTTTTATAATCACCAACATTAAACCAGTCTTTTCTACTGTCTGATGTTCCTGATTTTAGCAATAAATGCAATTCTTTAATAAACGATTGTGTTAGTTTAGCATTAGCTTTTTCAATAATCAAATCAATACAGCGAAAATGATTATTGGTTTCAATAATATCATCGACATTTACATTCTTATCCGTAATGCCTATTGTGTTGGTTTCAAAAATAAAACGAGTTTGTTCTTGGGTAAGTTTGCTTCCTTCGATACGGTTAGAATTATAGGTCAAATCTATTTGAGTGCGATGATAAATACCCCCTTTCAACTTCATATCTTTTTGCTCTTTGAGCTGATTGAGCAGTAAGTTATTACTAAATTTCTTTTTTGATTTTTCGGCTAAGCAAGCATCTTCTGGAATATTCCAGGTTTTACCCGTCAAGAAAGCACCTTTCAATTTATCTTTGGAACAATAATTCCGTACCGTTCTTTCAGGAATATTCCATTTTTTGGAGAATTCTTTTACTGATATGTATTTCATACTTTATAAACATGCCTGTATCGGCAAATATAACGATAAAAACATTTAAATATTTTTTTTTGCCGATAAAGGAAAGGAAAGTTTACACTTATCGATTTTGATGATTAAGTCTTCCTTTGTGATACAAAGAGAATAATGAAAATGTACGGAAAATTAAGCAAATCCGAAATAAAGAGATGCTAAGAAATCATAAAAGAGATTTTTGTTGACTAGATTCTTTACCATTATTCATACAGTTGAGAAAGGTAAATTCAACTATATAAGACACTCTTTTAATAGTTCGTCCATTATTTCAAACCTCTTTGAGCAATCCCCGTGCGATCACTATTTTCATAATTTCATTCGTGCCGGCATAAATGCGTGCCACACGATTATCAGCGTACATTCTGGCAATAGGATAATCCCACATATACCCATAACCGCCAAATAATTGCAAACACTCATCCACAACTTTACTGCACATATCGGTTGCCGAATATTTAATCATAGAAGCACTCTCGGTTGACAATTTATGGTCGGCCAATAATTCGATGCATCTATCCATAAAAGCCTGATGTATTTGCATTTGCGAGGCGCATTCAGCCAACTTAAATTGGGTATTTTGAAATCCAGCTATAGGAGTATTAAAAGCCGTTCTTTGCGTAGTATAGGCGATGGTATTTTCTATGGCTCCTTCTGCACCTGCAACGGCAAAAATACCTACCGTGAGTCGCTCTCTAGCCAATTCTTTCATCATTATTTTGAATCCCATTTTCTCGTCACCAAGTCTATTCTCTTTCGGAACTTTTACATTATCAAAAAATAGCTCAGCGGTATCTTGGGACTTCATTCCAATTTTTTTAAAGGGGATTCCTTTCGTAAAACCTTCCATTGATGATTCTAAAATCAGCAATGTAACCCCTTCATTTTCGGTTTTCGGGTTTGTTCTAACGGCAACTACTGCCATATCGCACATAAAACCGTTGGTAATAAATGTTTTTTGACCATTTACCAGATAGTAATCTCCTTTGTCTTCTGCGGTGGTTCGAATAGCTTGCAAATCACTCCCACAATTGGGTTCGGTCATTCCTATAGCGGTAATAATCTCCCCCTTAGCCATTAATGGTAAATACTTTTGCTTTTGCCCTTCTGTACCATAATTCAGTAAATAGGGTGCTATAATATCAGAGTGCAACGAAAAACCAGGACCGCTTATCCCCTTTTTGGCAAATTCTTCAATTAACAAAGCATTAAACGTAAAATCCAATCCGCCTCCACCATAAATTTCCGGCATATCGATACACAACAATCCTAACTCTCCGGCCCGCTTCCATATTTCTCGGCTTACCATCCCCTTTTTTTCCCAATCGTCTATCTGATCGATAATTTCGTTTGAAATAAATTCTTGTATCATTTTTCGCATCATTTTATGTTCTTCGGATGCATAAATTTTTCGTTCAAGTAAGATGTTCTGTAGCATTTTTTTGGCTTTAAAGTTACCATACGGCTACATTGATAAAAAACATGTTACCATACGGTAACAAATATAACAAAAACAGGTATTCAAAATAAACTTTTCATTACTTTTGATTTAAATATTTTTGATTTATAACCAAATAAAAAAAAAGCAAGCCCAAAAACTGCATTTACAATATGAAAAAATACACCGAAGAAACATTTCATTTCGACATCTCGAATGAAAAAATACAAAGCATAGTTGCTATTTTAAATAAAGAAGAAACAGTAACAAAAAAAGAATTTGCTATAAAAGCCTATCTGCATGTTCGCGACACTTGGCCTTATAATCCCAACCGATTTAGTTTAATAAACGAAGATTGGAAAGCATCGGAATTAATAACACATAAAAGCGGGCATTGCATAGACAAAGTGGTTATATTAATAGCCATTTTGCGAGCCGCGAATATTCCGGCAAGATTGGGACTGGCCAAAGTAAAAAATCATATTGCAATAGATCACATAGTCGAAAAATTTGGCTCGGATATATTGGTACCTCACGGATATATAGAAATTTATCTGAACAATAAATGGATAAAAGCCACTCCTGCTTTCAATAAGGAGTTATGCCAATTATTAAACGTTCATGTACTGGAATTTGATGGAGAAAATCATTCTGTTTTTCAAGAATTTGACCAAACCGGAAACCAAGTTTTCATGGAGTATCTTGATGATTATGGTACTTTTAATGAAGTTCCATTGCCTTTTATGCTTCAATTAATGACCGATCATTATCCGAAAATTAAAGAAAAAGGGGTTGTTTTAGGCAGTATTTTAAACCTATCCAATATCTAATGAAAAAAGACAGAGCGGCAACAGAAGAAAAAATCTACAAAGCTTTTTTGGATATTTTAAAAGACAAGGGACCTCAAGGAATTGGGATTAACGCTATTGCAAAACAGGCCGGCGTTTCAAAAACACTTATCTATCGCTATTTTGGGGGAATGAAAGGCTTGTTGCTCAGTTTTGCACAAAAAGGGGATTTTTTCAAATCCCTTTTGGCAATAGACGAAAAGAAAGACAACATAGAGAATTTAAAACTTTTTATAAAAAAAGGAACAAAAGAATTGCGTCAGAACGCTATAACGCAAGAAATTTTGCGTTGGCAATTACTCGAAAACAATGAAGACACCAAAAGTCTTTTTAAATATTTCAACACTCAAGTAGGAAAAACGTTTACAATAAACGAAAAAGACGAATCCCTGAATGCTGCCTTTCAGCTTATGATAGGTGGTTATGTTTATTTTACTTTACTGTCTAAATTTAACAAAACATTTATTTCAACCGATTTGACCTCAGAGACCACTTGGGAAAACTTTGATAACGCCATTGCAAAAACAATAGAGCTGTTTAGTAAATTATAAAATGGATCTATTTTATTGAGGGCGATCCAAATACTAAAACCAACTTCCCTTTATCAATAGATGGTCGCAAAAATACTTGAAAGTTACATTTAAAACAATTTGTTACATTTTGTTAAATACTCCTAATTTGTTTGGTCACAATAGTAAAGAATAATAAATTTGCATAAAATTAATAACCATGCAATCAAAAGACTTACTACAATTAGCAGAACAATTTGGCAGTCCACTTTATGTTTATGATGCCGAAAAAATACAATCTCAGTATAATAGATTAACAAAGGCTTTTTCTAAAGTAGCCAATTTACGCATCAACTATGCGATGAAAGCATTGTCTAATGTAGCCATTCTTCAATTATTGAGAGATATGGGATCCGGATTAGACACCGTTTCTATTCAAGAAGTGTTACTCGGTTTACATGCTGGTTATGCCCCGGAAAAAATATTTTACACCCCAAATGGAGTTTCTCTTGAAGAAATTGAAGAAGTACATGCATTGGGTGTTCAAATCAACATTGACAACTTGTCAATCTTAGAGCAATTTGGCGCAAAACATCCTCACGTACCGGTTTGTATTCGCATCAACCCACACGTAATGGCGGGTGGAAATGCTAATATTTCGGTAGGACATATTGATAGTAAATTTGGTATTTCGGTACATCAATTGCCTCATTTGGTCCGTATCGTTGACAATACTAATATGAACATTGTGGGTATTCACATGCATACGGGTTCCGATATTTTAGATATTGAAGTGTTTTTATATGCCGCCGAAATATTATTTGACGCAGCAAAAAATTTCAAAGATCTAGAGTTCTTAGACTTCGGAAGTGGCTTTAAAGTTCCTTACAAAAAAGATGATATCGAAACGGATATTGAGGAATTAGGAAAAAAATTATCCAAAAGATTCAATGCATTCTGTACCGAATATGGCAAAGATCTAACGTTGATATTCGAACCAGGTAAATTTTTAGTGAGTGAAGCTGGTTTCTTTTTGGCCAAAGTAAATGTGGTAAAACAAACCACCTCAACCGTTTTTGCTGGAATAGACAGTGGATTCAATCACTTGATCCGACCAATGCTATATGGCTCTCAACATCATATCGAAAATATTTCGCACCCAAAAGGAAAAGAACGTTTTTACTCCGTTGTTGGATACATTTGCGAAACAGATACATTTGCAACCAACCGAAGAATTACCGAAATAAAAGAAGGTGATATTTTATGTTTCCGTAATGCGGGGGCGTATTGTTTTTCTATGGCATCCAACTATAATTCGCGCTACAAACCAGCCGAAGCTTTATGGATGAATGGAAAAGGTCATTTAATCAGAGCACATGAAACGTTTGAAGATTTATTAAAAAATCAGATTCCGTTGTTTTTTGAAGTTGCAACTAATTAAAACAAATACAACTAAACAATAAAAACCGAAGCTTAAAATAGTTTCGGTTTTTTTATGCTTTTATTTTGGCTTGAAAAAGCAGATTCAAAACTAAAAATATACACAAATACTTATTTTTAAAAGCAATACATCTACAACTTCATTTACCATTATTTTTTATCCCCAAACCCGTGTCATAAAAACATTGCACTTACACATTTTCTCCAAAATGCTATTTAATTTTTCTTCTTCTAAATATAATACTGTAGCTACAAATCTATATTTTTAAATTTCTTTAAAACGTTGAAGTTTATCAAAAAAAATGCAAATAATTGATTGTATACAGCAATTTGTTTCTGTAATTTCGCACAAATTTTTTGTACTAATAAAATAAAAAATCATAAAGAGAGCTATACTGTTGAGTTTATTAGTTATTAAGTCCCATTTTCCCATTGAATGCCCAACTTTACGCTCCAAATGGAGCAATACAAAGGGCTTCAAATGCTAATGCGGGCATAGGAATCAACAACCCCAGATGCAAAATTCACTCTAAATGGACACATACGCGCAACAGAGGTTCGAGTTACATTGAATGCACCAGCACCTGATTCTATTTTTACTACAGATTACAAGTTAAAAAACAATAAAGAGGTTGTGAAGATTGCATCAATAGAAACAACCACTTACCCGAAATTTCATCGGTCATGGGGTTGTAATAATTATTGAGCAAGACGGTTGGGGCAGAAAAACGAAACTAACAGATCCATCAGCTGGAAGGTATGGCTATGCCTATAACGGCTTTGGTGAAACAACCAAAGAAACCACTCCAAACGGAACTACTACCTATGGATTAGACGATTTTGGAAAATTAAAAACGAAAACCGTTTCAGGTACTAACACCAACAGTGTATCCGACTACGTATATGATGGATCTTCAAAACTCTTAGCATCAAGTACGTTTAAAGACATTAAAGAAGGTACGCAAACCAATTATACCTACAGCTACGATTCTAGTAAAAGAATAATAAGCACGGAGGAATTTACTCCTTTCTATGGAACTACATTTACAAAAACGGTAAACGCATATGATGCATGGGGAAGAATAGAGTACGAAACATCAACAGCTGCTATAGGAGGAAAATCAAGTTCTAAAAAAGTAAAAAATACTTATAAAAATGGTTTTTTCCATCAAATAATAGATGATACTACACAACAGGTTTTATGGCAAACTAATGAAGTAAATGCTAGAGGACAACTCACAGGAGCAACTTTAGGCAATGGCATCAACATAACAAATACCTATGATCAATTTGGTTTTGTTAAAGAGTTTAAATATGACAAGACAGGAACAACTCCTGTGAATGTGATGTCGCTGAATACAACTTTTGATCCTAAAAAAGGAAACTTAACAAACCGAACCAATAGCTTATTCAATAACGGGTTAGAAGAGTTTTATTATGATGGATTAGATCGATTGATAGAATATCCGAATGCTTTAGGTCAGAAAGTAACACAAGGCTATGATGCTAGAGGTAGAATTACCCAAAACAATATTGGGACTTACAACTATACTACTAACACCAAACCGTATCAAAATACCTCGGTATTTGTTACGCCAGATGCCAATGCTTATTATACGGACAAACCAATACAAAACATCACCTACAACACTTTCAAATCCCCCGTGGAAATAGAGGAAGTAGGTATTGATAAAATAAGTTTTGCCTACAATGATGGTAATAGTCGTTCTGCCATGTTTTATGGCAGTTTAGATGTTTTGGCAAAAGACTGCCCCTATCGTAAATACTATTCTGCCGACGGTACGATGGAGATAAAAGAAAATAAAGTAACAGGAGTGATGGACTTCGTTACCTACATAGGAGGTGACGGATACAATGCGCCTATTGCATTAAAAAGTGATGGCACAACCCAAATTATTTATATTTGCATCGTGATTACCTAGGGAGTATTGTGGCGATTACCAATAGTACAGGAGCTATTGTCGAAAAACGTCTTTTTGATGCTTGGGGCAGTATTCTAAAAGTGCAAGATGGTGCAGGTAATACATTAGCTGGAGGGTTGACGGTTCTAGATCGTGGCTACACAGGTCACGAACATCTGCAAAGCGTAGGTATAATAAACATGAATGGGCGCTTGTACGACCCTAAGTTGCATCGTTTCTTGCAACCCGATAACAACATACAAGAACCGTTCAACACCCAAAACTACAACCGTTATGGGTATGTTATGAATAATCCGCTGAAGTATACAAACCCTAGTGGAGAGTCATGGGGAGACGTTTTGGGTTTCTTCTTTTCGGCTTATGTGCATGGTGGCGCAGCTAGTGGAGAAGCAAACCCTTTTAAATGGAATTCTAATGCTTAGACTAATGCGTTTTCTGGAGCTGCTTCTAGTGTGGCATCTTATAAAGTATCAGAGGCTGGCAATAGCTACATTGATATTTATAACAAACCCCCAGAATTAGGAGCTAGTGCAACTGGTGCTGGAAAAGGTGGAGGAAATAGGCATCCGTATGTAGCGCCAGCTGAAATTCATATGCCAACACAACACCATACTTTTGGTATCAATTTCACGGCTCTTTCGGAAGGGAATTGGATACAAAAAGCATTGTATGAAACCGCTAATTCATTTAATATTCCTATTCAATTTTTAATGTTTAGAGGAATTGGAGATAGTAGTATGAGGAATTTAGATGGCACTTCAACATCTACTGACCAAGGAGTAATGGCTTTTGGGACTTTGCCATTGTGGTTTATAGGTGGAGGTGAGGCAAGTACAGTTGCTGCTAAAGGCGTAACTACAAGTGATGGTTTTTTGTTTGGCTCAATAGGATTTAAAACTCCTTTTGATTTGAAAGTAGGATTATATGCTTCTGAAAACACATTAAAATATGGCTCTTTTAAATGGAGTACAATGACGCCTAATGTTTTATCAAATACTAATTGGTTCGGAAGAAATATGTTGCAAATAACGCATGAGTTTCAGCCAACATTAGGTGTTTGGAATTCGCAAATTATTCCAAAAGGAACTTATATTAAAATGGGATTAGTTGGTCCACAAAATGGGGGAGGTGTCGGAACATGGATTCAATTTTATGCTCCACAAGGAGTTAAATACATAAAACCTTAAATAAATTAATTATGTCCGAATTAGTAATCAATGGTAGAACCATAAGTTTTAATAACCCAAATCAGATAATAAATATGGGAGGGCCTTGGGTAGGCAAACTATTGTTAGATGATAAAGAAATAACCGATAATGTTGTCCTTGATAATTTATTTTATAACGAGGCTCATTATAATTTATTTTTTATAAAATATAATGAAATATCGAAATGGCAAAATGATAATTATTTTTCGATTTGTTATTTCGATTTAAAAAGTAATGTTTTATTTACATATGATCTAAAATTCAAACAAGTATTTATTGAAAAAGTTAAAGATAACGAGTTAATTTATTATGAAGCATTTCATAATAAGGATGAAAGTAAAAAAAGAATATTATATTTAAATGAATTAAATCCCCCGCTCCGCAAAGTGTTCTTTTGAAAAAATAAAGTTGTCAGTATGAGCTTCGCAAATGTCTCTGACTTTGCGTATTTTTAAAAGTTCTTGAAAGCCATAAATATGATAAAAGTCCCCCCCGCTAGTCCGAGCATTAGGTATCAGTGGGCTAGTGCGCAATGTCATTAAGTTAAGGAAATAGTGTTGTTAATAAGTTTTTTAGAACTCTTTATTTTTTTTGTTAATAGTAATTTTCGTGTATTTATACATTAATTAAATACATGATTATAGTAAGCAAAAACTCTCTTTTCATTTTAGAGAAATTGAAGGAAACAATATTTAGCAAAGGAATAATTTTGAAATACAGAAACAATAAAACAGATTTTACAAGAAATAGAAAACAACCATTTGGTCAAATGTTGCTTTTTATGTTCAACTTGGTAAAAA
>JAYVGE010000127.1:0-11560 GCA_043772515.1 Flavobacterium sp.
TTGGCAATGCTCCTGGCAGGGCACCACCTTCAAACAACCAGCTACCATCGGAAGTAAAAAAGGGCACATTGAATCCCACATCTTTGAGCTGCTGAAAAACTGCCGCACTGTATTTTTTATGTTCTTCTAAAGCAATGTCCTTGCGTTGGGCAACATAGGAACCAAACTCATTTTCGCCTTGAACCATAATTATGGGACCGCCATTAGTTACCAATAATTTTTTTACCTGACCATATAGTGCCTTAAAATACGATTTCGTTTTTGATAGATATTGAGCATTGTTCCCTCTAATAACCATGTTCGGTATTTTTTGCAAAAACCAAGGATAACCACCAAATTCCCATTCGGCACAAACATAAGGACCAGGGCGCAAGATTACATACAAACCCTCTTCTTGAGCTATTTTTATATATTCGGCAATATCTCTATTTCCAGATTTGAAATCCCAAACATCGGGAGCTGTTTCATGATAATTCCAAAAAACATAGGTTGCTACTGCATTGAGCCCCATGGCTTTCATCATTTTTAGGCGATGCCTCCAATACGGTTTTGGTATGCGAGCATAATGCATTTCTCCGCTACGAAGGGTCACAATTTTTTGATCTAATACAAAGTTGCCATTTGTAATGGCAAACGTATGCTTAGTTTGTCCGTTGGAAACTAAAACGATAACCAAAAACAAAACGGTAGTAAAAAATGTTTTTTTCATTGCTTTTTAATTATTAGAGTCTGTTTAAATTTTATGACAATCTGTTAAGTAGACCCTGATTTATTTCTCTTGACACAATCAACTTTTTTTAGATTTAGGAAACAATTCGTGTACTAATCTTAATGGTACTGTTTCGTAAATATTTTAAAACAAATCGCACAATTACTTCACTTGATTCTATTTTGATAGGAGTTCTGTAAACTTCTTTTTTCCTCATTATTTTACCTTTGCTAGGAGTTTGCAAGGCACGAAGCAAAGCAATCTCGTTAGAAACATTTCATTTAAAGCCAACGCTCCAGCTCGCCAATGCTTTCCTCAAAGGATGCCGTCTGGAAAAAGATCAAAATAACTTCGTCAAATTTTGTATCGTTTATTTCAAAACCTTTACTTACGGACAGTCATATTAAATTTTAAACAGGTTCAGTTTAAATACTTCAGTACACTATCCATCAATTTAATTTGTGTTTTGGCTCTCACCAAATTTTGTTCCTCATAACTTGTAGCATAATAACTATCATTATTTAGGTAATCTCCCAAAAAACGACAAGCTTGCTCAAAAAGAATCAAAGGTAAACTTAAATGAATGTTTTGAGACTCTGAAACGGTCATAAAGTCCTGAGCTTCTTTTACATAAGAATTCATGAAAGATTCATAAATAGCAACATCAAAACACACTTTAGAAAGGTCTTTTTCTTCTTCTGATGCCGTATTTGTTCCCGTTCTCAAAGCATCCCCAATATCGTGAAAGATACTTCCTGGCATCACGGTATCAAAGTCTATGATACAGACCACATCTCCTTTTTCGTCAAAAAGCATATTACCCACTTTGGTATCATTATGAACCGCACGCAACGGAATATTTCCCTCATTGATCGCAAGTGCTACTTGTTGTATGCTTTTGAAATTGGCTTTCAAAAAAGCAATAGATTCTTTGGCAAGTACTATTCTTTCTGGCAAAGCTTTTGTTGTGCTTTGTTCGAAATCATGAAATCTTTTTATCGTATTATGAAAATCTGGAATGGTATACTCTAATTCTAAGACAGGAAAATCGAGGAGCGCTTTATGAAATTTTGCCAAATAGGCCCCTACTCTACCCGCAACGACACTCGACTGAATTCGATCATGCTCTACCGAAGGAATATAAGCCGAAACTTGCCAAATCGCATCGTTGAATTCGGTATATAATTGTCCAGTTGTATTGGGAATAAACGTGAGAGTTGGAAACCCTTTTGCATTCAAAAAACAAGTCGTTTTGATCTTGTTGTTTAATAATGCCTGAATATTAGGAAAAACTTTTTGATTCATTTTTTGCAAAATAAAATCGCCCTCAGCCGTTTCAATCTTGTACGTACTGTTTATCAGTCCACTATGAATTGTTTCGTAACCCAGAATTGTTTTGTCTCCATAAAAGTCAATAAAAACGTCTTGAATTAATTTCTTCATACTAAATTATTATAAACACCTTGATCGTGTAATTTTTTGAGTCTTACTTTAGCCAATTCTTTATCGCTTTGGTACGTAATTCCAATCCATTCTTCGTTGGTTACTAAAACATTTACAGCAACAATTTTTCTTTTAATCATGGCACCAACCACATTGGGCAATTGGTATTCGATGGAGTTATTGTTCTGCCAATCGGCTATAAAATTGGAAATATCACGGTCTAAAAAATCAAATATTTGGGGTGTAAATCCAAACATATTCATCGAAACAAAAGCGTCCTTTTTTATCTCTTGCAGTACCGAATTGGCATCATAATAAACCACCAAATCGTTTTCTATTCGTATTTTTTCTCTCTCAATAGAATCGACTAAATAACCATTTTCGATTTGCACTTCGGCTCTATTAACGGTACCGTTATCCGACAACGTTTTTAGAACAGGATAAACGATTGCACAAGGATTTATAGCATTAGACAAATGATCGAAGGCCAATTGAAAAGAGCTTTGACCATAAAAATCATCTGCGTTTATCAATAAGAAATTACCTTTAATTTTTTTCTTCGAACACCAAAGTGCATGGGCTGTCCCCCAAGGTCTTTCGTTGTAATAGGTCAAATAATTAATTTCTAGCTTCTTGTCTTGAACAACAAATTCTACATCTATATTTTGGTTGGTACGGTATCGCTCTGTTAGAATAGGAATCATCTGTTCTTGTACGATTAGAACAATTTTTCCGAATCCCGCTTTTAAGGCGTCCGAGATAGAGTAATCCATTATAATTTCTCCGTTGGGACCAATACTATCCAATTGCTTTAATCCTCCGTAACGCGTACCCAAACCGGCCGCTAGTACTAATAATGTTGGCTTCATTTTTCTTTATGTCTTTTGTGGTAATCAAAAAAAAGCATTGTGTTCGAATACACAAGCTTGTAACTTATGGCAAGGTTGTAAGATCTACCGTCGGTTTATTGCCCTTGGCAGCTCTGGTAAAAATAGTATTTGGATTCACATAAGTAGCAAAAAAACCACCATTTTGAAGGTAAAAACCACCATTTTCTACTCCTCCTGCAAAATCCATTCTTTGCTTATTGGCACCTGTCGCATCTACTGTAAAGCGTCCTGTGGTACGCTCGATCCAAACGCCAGCTACTGTTCGAACCCATTGGTTATCATATTTAGCTTTTCTACCCTGATACCCCTCATTTTCATAAAAATTCTCTAAAAAAGAATGAAACCCTTTTAAATAAGTCGAAATATTAGGTCTTTTCCAACTGGCAATAAATGTCCATTTATTAATTTCGGGAGCATAAAACCAAGCCGAATAAATAGTATTCCCTAAACCATCTGGTTTGGCTCGGTTCAGAAATTTGTAAGTGTTACCAACTTTCCAATTGAAAAGCAAATAGCTTTGCCCTCCAGTACCTTCTCCACCAAAATCATTTACAACGACATTTGCTCCTTTCTTGACCAATGTGGTTTTGCCGTTGGCAGCATCCCAAACCGAAAATAATATCCTTCTTTCGGTTGCCGAATTTACCTGTATTCCGAAATAACCCTCGCCAAATCCGTTTGACATATAGTACGAACCTATTTTATCTTCTCCAACAGGCACGGTTACCTCATTATAGTTCCATTCGTTATCCGTAACTGGCGCTCCGTAATCGTAATTAAGATGAACCGAAGGCCCTCTTCTTGACCAATAAAAATTGGCCGGATCATCGGCATAATTTACATTGGCTCCTGCACTCAAACTACTACAAACCAAAGCCGAAATATCTCCAAAGTAATTTCCCGTTTTTGACACTCCTTGAAAATCGACTTTTATATATCCTGGACTACTAATCTTAAATGTCCCGATGTTATAAATCGCTGCTGCGCTCCCATTTAGATTAATTATAAATGGAGCACCATTTACAGTCACTCTAACAGTACTACTCCCAGATGCCACATAACCTTTTAGTTTTAGAGTTAAAGATTCTGTGAGTTCTACTCTAAAATAAGCACTAAAAACACTGTTAGGGTTACTCCAATTAGCAAGTCCTCCAGAAGCAACTACTTCTGTGCCACCAGAACCCCTTTTTGTAACATAGGCATTCCCTGCCATAGGAATAGTTAGCGTGCTTGCCGTTTTATTAGTATTACCGTGAACTAATAAAGTTTCTTTTTCTGACTCTGTCTCGACAGCATTAGAACTACAACCAAATACGAACACAAAAAATCCTACAAGAGCATACTTAATTCTTTTTATTGATTTCATGATTTTTGGGTTTTATATTATTACTATTCCAACTTTATATTAATCTAACAAACTTGTATTACACATTTAAAATTCTATACTAAGTAGTCATTTTTAAATAATCGACTACTTACAAGTGTTTTTTTATTTAATAGTAAGCAAACCGCAAAACAAAATCATGTTATTGCTTGCGGCTCTCAATTCGTACTAATTTTATACCAAATTTAAGTTTTAAAAACCAGAAAAACACATTTACAAGTTTGGTTGTAAATTAGGATTTAAAAGCATTTCTTTTTCGGGAATTAAATGTATAACTCTCGGATTGGTTGACAAAATGGTTTGTTTGCCATTTACTTTTGGATGTACCCCCGGATAATTTCTTTCCATTGTTTTATTGTTCCGAAATAAATCAAGAGGGCGAAAACCTTCAAAAGCCAATTCCAATTGTCGTTCTTCCAACACAACATCGAGTACTGTTGCATGTCCTTTTAAATCGGCAACAGTGTACAATTCGGTTCCGCTAAGTCCTGCTCGGGATCTAATTAAATTTACGTCTTCAATTGCTAAATCATTGTTTCCTGATTTTGCTTGAGCTTCTGCTCTAATAAGATATATTTCGGACAAACGTATAATTGCAGGAGAAGCCAATGAAGGAAGTGCTCCTTGGTTAGAGAATTTATAAACAAATATTTTAGGCACTCCGTTGCGTTTTATGGTATCCGAGGTGGTGGCTCCAAATTGAACTTTTACAAAAGAATGACGCAAATCTTTCGGGTATTTGTTTAGTAATTTCATATACGTTCTAGAAGCATAAAGCTCTCCATAACCACCATCATTATTATACATAGAACCGATACTACCGTACCCTAAATCATCTTTTTGAGCAAACTTAATAGCAAAAATAGTCTCTGGATTATTCTCTGGTAGGATAGTAAAATATTTTTTGTATTCCTCTGTATTAGCCAAGGAATACCGACCACTATTAATAACCAAATTTGCATATTCTATAGCTTTGGCATTGTTTCCCGAATACAAATACACTCTTGAAAGCAATGCATAAGCTACTTCTTTGGATGCATAAATACTACTTTTATCACTTTGCATTAATGCCGCCGCTTGAATTAAATCGGCAATAACGGCATCATAGGTTTCTTTTAGTGTATTTCGCTTAGGCTTAGCCGTAGCATCGTAAGTTAAAACTAATGGCACCCCTAAGTCGTTGCTAGGATTTGCTCCTAGTAAAGTATACGGTTTTCCGAATAGAGTTGCTAAAATAAAATGTGACCAAGCACGCAAATAAATATTCTCTCCTTTGAGTTGGCTATACTCAGGAGACTTCTTTTCGTCTATAACTGGTATCAAATGATTTGCCCCTTCAATAATACTATAACAGCGTTGCCAAATTTCATACGAATTGGCCTGATTCGTTAAATGCCCGTAATTATAGGAGTAAAACAAAGCGTCACTAGTTGTCCCGCTTAAACTCACATTGTCTCCAGGCAATTCGGTCATGTAAAATAGATTACGAATAAAGTCTTGGCTTAAAGCCTTAGAGTAGTTACCCGCAGTGGCGGCAGTTAGAGTCAACGGACTTGTCGGTATCGCATCTGAAAGTATTCCATCAGAAGGTGCTTCGTTTAAGGAACAAGCGGTAACACTCCATACAAAAAGGCTAAGAGTGAAAATGCGGATATATGTATTTTTCATGTGTAGATAATATTTGTTTTTTAATAGAATATAGTATCGCCAGATCTTCGCAGGTGTTTATCTCATCGGATAATATTGTTTTGGTATTCGATGATTTTCAATTGCGACAACTTTTGTCATAGCGATTTCATGATACTTAATTATTTGATTAAAAACCTAATTGAATTCCTAGCAAAAATTTCTTAGAAAACGGATACTTTGTCCCAACTGAACCAAAGTCATCTACCTCGGGATCAATTCCCGAAAATTTTGTCCAAGTATATAAATTATCCCCCGAAATCGAAATACGTAATGAACGAAGATGTATACGCTCTAATTGACTCGTCGGAATACTATACGAAAGTGTTACATTTCGCAAACGTAGAAAACTACCATCCTCAATAAAACGAGACGACCCACGTTGCGAATTCTTGTTCCCACCACTTACTAATTTAGGATGTGTTGCACTATCTCCTGGTTTTTCCCAACGGTTCCAACCCTCTTGTAACTGCATCATATTATAGGTATTATAAGCCCCATCACTATCAAAAAGAGCGCGGCTGCTGTTGTAAATTTCGTTACCATATACAAAGTTCAATAACGCATTTAATTCAAATCCTTTATAACTAAAAGTATTGCGCATCCCTCCGAAAAAATCGGGGGTCGATGATCCTACGGCCATCAAAGTTGCTTTGCTATAGCTATTTGTAGTACTACTATCCATTTGTCCTGTTTGTGCGTTTAGAGTCTGCACCTCCCAAAGCGGATCTCCATTGGCTGGATCGACACCTGCCCATTTTCTTGTAAACCAAGTGTGCATATCCTGACCAACCATTAATCGTTGTGATCCAAAACCAGGTACATCTATAAAAGAAAGATCATTGTACAATTTTGTTACTTTGTTTTTATTAAACGCAATGTTAAAATCAGTATTCCATTTAAAATCACCTGTACAATTTTTGGTATTCAACCCTAATTCGAAACCAATGTTTTGAACGCTTCCAACATTTTGAGTAATGGTACTAACCCCAACATTAGAAGGTTGCGGAACATTGAATAATAAATCGGAGGTTTTTTTATTATAAAAATCCGCTGTAAGATTAATGCGATTCTTTAGCACACTTAAATCCAATCCTAAATCGAAGGTTGCCGATTTTTCCCAAGTTAAATCCTTGTTTCCTATCTGATACAATTTGGCACCTGGCATTTCATTATAAGCTCCATCTACACTATAATAATCGAGTCCTGCATAATAGTTTAACACATAATTAGTTCCGTCCCATCTTCTAATTTCTGCATTTCCTGTTGTACCATAACTAGAGCGTAACTTCAAATTACTAATTACGGGTAATGCTTCCATAAACGATTCATTGGTTACTACCCAGGAGCCACCAATGGCATAAAAATTGGCATACGGGTTATTAGTTCCAAAACGAGAAGAACCATCTCTTCTAAACGAAGTTGTTATGTAGTATTTGTCTGAGTAATTGTAATTTAATTGAGCAAAACCAGACAAAAACTGATCTCCTAATCTACGACCACTCGCACTTGTTGCTTTGGCTCCAGCAGAGAGTACATTCAACTCTGGCAAAAATCCATTCATTGTAACAGACATGTCCTTGCTTTTGTTTATTTGATATTCATGTCCCAAAATAGCTTGCCATTGGTGTTTACCAAAAGAAGTATTGTATTTTAATAAATTGGAGGTGATGTACGAACTGCTTGAATAGTCATAATTATACAAATAGCCGTTAGCAACACTACCCGCTGTAGATCGAACATCGTTATAATTCTCATTAAATTGATTCCCAAACTCTGCTCGGTTAGTCGATGAAAACGAAAGCGATTCACTAAAGGAATATTCTGCTTTGAAGAGTCCTTCTAGACTTGTATCTTTATTTCGATTGAAATCATATTGTCTTTCGAAAACAAAATTCGAAACATCACGACCAAACCATTCAACTGCTGTATTGGGGTTAATGGCATTTCCATTGGTATCAAAAGCGTTGTCCCATGGCAAGTTGGTATAGGATTGTCCTAATGCTTCACCATGACTATCATCGTCCTTGGTAGAAGTAGCTGCAACATTAGCAGTAAGCTTGAATTTATCAGAAACATTATGATCCAAATTTAATCGAAAACTGTATCTATTTATTCCAGTCCCAACAACAATTCCATCTTCTTTGTAGTAGTTACTTCCTAAATAAAAACGAGTTTTTTCATTTCCTCCACTAATATTTAACTCATAATTGGTATTCAAACCATTTCGAAAAGCCAAATCCTGCCAATTCGTATTCACGTTTTTGCGAGATGCGGGTAATAGACCCTCAATATAAGCTGGTAAGCCTGAAGGAGCTCCTGTATAATTACCTGCAAGTGCTTTGGCATACGTATCATACAATTGATTAGAGTTCATTAGCTTGAAATTCCCATTATCCAATTGACTGATTCCCGAAGTAGCTCTAAAATCAAACAGTGTTTTACCTGCTTTTCCTCTTTTGGTAGTTACCACAATTACACCATTGGCGGCACGCGAACCATACAAAGTTGTTGAAGCGGCATCTTTTAATATTGTCATTGATTCTACATCACTCGGATTGGGAATGCCACCAATAACACCATCTACAACATACAAAGGCTGACTGCCTGCGGTTACTGTTCCATTACCTCGAATACGAATTACGGGATCAGCACCTGGTTTACCGCTACTGTTACCCACATATACACCACTAACTTTTCCTTGCAACATTTTTCCAACATCCCCTTCGGTTACATCTCGAAGCTGTGCCGCTTTTACAACAGCCACAGATCCAGAAACTTTATTGGCTTTTTGACTGGTATACCCCATTACCACAACATCTTCTAGTTTTTGTCCCTCCTCTTTCAAAACAATAGTAAGAAACCCATTTCTGACAGCGACTTCTCGTGATTCCATACCAATATAAGAAAACACCAATTGAGTGTCGTTTTCGTCTATTTCAATTTCAAAACTACCATCTGAATTAGTTTGAACAGTGGTTTTTTTTCCTTTGACGTGTACATTTACTCCAGATAAAGGATCTCCTTTTTCATTTATGACCTTTCCTTTAATCTGTTTTTTTTCCATTCTCAAATCAATTCTAGAAGAATGTTGTTCTTTTGGTACTTCGGCTGCCGTGACTTGCAAAGTCAAGTTTAGCAACACAATAGTCGTTGCCTTGACAACGTTACGAGATAGCGTGTTAAACCGCAAATTTCTTGGCTTGTTTTTGGTTAATAATTTCATACTGTAATGGTTTTTGATTAATATATTAGGTACTCTTTTGTTCTATCAATCCGTTTCTATTTATTGATTATAATGTCAAACATTCCTATTTTACATTTTATCAAAACAGAAATCCTCAGTTTGTTTTTGGTTCTTTTCATACCCTTTTAAAACTATATTAAAAAAGTTTGACTTCAAAACAATTACTCATTTCGAAATCATCTGCATACTTCCCAAAAAGAGGTGAAAACGATTTTTATACTTCATTAAAATTACCGAATTCATAATTTCAAGACGAAACTATAGTATTAATTTCAAATAACCAAGCAAAACATTAAAAAATGTGCTCGAACACATTAAATTTATGTTATCGAGCACACAAAACAGGAAAATTCTATTGTTTTTTTGTAATTCCCTGTTTGTAAAACAAATACTGTAAATACTATTGTTTTTTTTTAATGGAAATAAAATGATGACAATCAAACAAAAAAAAACCTATCCATTTTCTATTTGAACAAAAGAAACAACGACTAACTATATCACCACTAAGAAACAAAGTCACTAAAAAAAAAGGAGTGGTTCAGTAACTTTTTCCGACAGTTCAATGTCGTTGCGTAAAGAAATGATCTACAAAACGAAATAAAACTTCAAAAGTGAGAAACCCAGAGCATACGCTTTTATAAGAATAACCAACAATTATTTTGATTTTGAGAATAAATGCCTTACGAAAAATATTTCAAAAAAAAACCAGCTTTAGGTAATGAGATTGTGACTTGGCGCCCCAATATGATTGTTTCGTTTCTCACAAAGACACACAACAAAATTATCATCATTACGAGAGACAAAGAAGATCTTAATATTAGATTTCTAGTACATTCGATCAATTGCGATTAAATTTTAAAAAAAACTATTAAACCTGATAGTAAGCTGCGTTTTCAGAATTGATAATGTCAATTGGCAAAAGAGTATTATTGGAAATGGCTTTGTCAAAAATAAAATATTCGACTAAACTGCATACACCCAAATAAGTTTGTCTTTTAGGGTTTTGATGAATTAAGAAATCTATTGTGCCTTGCTCTAAAAAAGCCATGTTTTCATCTAATAAATCATATCCGATTATTCCAACTTTAGGAGTATTTAAATGACTTACCACTTTGGCTATCTGGTGTGCTTTGGAAGTTGTTACAAATATTCCAGACAAATTAGAATTTTCGGTGAGAAACTTTTTAAAATCCGTTTCAATAGTTGGGTAATGCAATTTCAGCGTGCTTATCGTGTACGCTTCACTTTCTTTTTCTCCGAAAAAAGCTCTAAATCCTTTCTCCTTTTCTTGCATGTGCACTGCGTTTTCATAAGATTCATCGATATGAATAATAGCTAGATGTCCTTTTTTGTAAAGTAAATCCAGCAGTTTTGCTGCTACTCTTCCACTACGAAACAAATCCTGTCCTACAAAACTCTTGATTTTTGTTGATTGAATCTGATTATTAAAAATAGTTACAATAGTACCTAATCTATCGTACCTATCGACCATATCTAACGCTTCTTTGTAAAAAAAAGGAGCTAATAAAACCGCATCTGGTGCCAAACTCAAAATAGATTCATTGCAATTTATAAAAGATTCGGTACTTTCGGGATCGAAATAAGAAATTTCTATCGAGAGACTATAGACTTTGAACTCTTGTACCGCATCTTCAATTCCTTTTATACAAGGAAGCCAATAGGGATCTATCTTGGGATCTGGAATAACAACACAAATATGATAATTTTTATTATTCTTGAGACTTCGTGCGATAAAATTTGGCTCGTAATCTATTTCGCTTAAAACAATATTTACGCGCTCTAAAGCCTCTTGCGAAACCTTACCTCTTTTATGCAAAACCCGATCTACAGTACCTTTTGAAACTCCTGCCAATTGAGCAATATCTTTTATCGTATGCTTTTTATTCATAGTAACAAATATATAAAACTTTAGATTTTATAAACAATACATGCCAAAAAAAGCAAGTTATTTACTAAATAGTTCTTAAAAATACAAAAAAACTTCTGTTCAGAAAAACTAATACCAAACACAATTATGATATAGTCCATTTTATTTATCCTCACCCCAATCCTCCTCCTTTGGAGAGGGGAGCGATTGTGTTATATTATACCAAACGCAATTACAATATAGTCTGACTTTTTTCTCCTCACCTCAGGTTTTCTCTTTTCGATAGAGGAGGGATTGGGTTGTATTATAATTA
>JAYVGE010000128.1:0-11492 GCA_043772515.1 Flavobacterium sp.
TTACAAAAGGTTTAAAGTTAAAAAAATAGAATCCAGAAATTCATAAAATACGGTTGTACTTTTTATAATATGGAATTCCAAAAAATTAAACTTTAAACCTTTAAATTAAACTTTTAAACTTTTTTAGTAAACAAAAATAGCTCTTTCGCTCATCATTTCGTTTACTTCATTGGCTACTTCTTCGATGATTTCTTCATTGGTATGGTTCGTCAAAACTTTATCAATCAAGGCTACAATGGTTTCCATATCTTCTTCAACCAAACCACGAGTAGTGATTGCTGGAGTTCCGACACGAATCCCTGAAGTTACAAATGGTGATTTATCATCAAATGGAACCATATTTTTATTTACAGTAATTTCGGCTTTTACCAAGGCATTTTCGGCTTCTTTTCCAGAAATATTTTTGTTTCTTAAGTCAATCAGCATCATGTGATTGTCCGTTCCACCAGAAATAATATTATATCCTCTTTTTACAAAAGCCACTGCCATTGCATTGGCATTTTTTTGCAATTGTATTGCATAAGTAAAAAATTCATCTTGTAATGCTTCTCCAAATGCAACTGCTTTGGCTGCGATAATATGCATTAATGGTCCCCCTTGATTTCCAGGAAAAACGGCTAAATCTAATAAAGATGACATCATTCTTACCTCTCCTTTCGGAGTAGTTAATCCCATTTTATTTTCGAAATCTTTACCCATCAAAATCAAACCACCACGAGGACCACGCAACGTTTTGTGGGTTGTAGTTGTTACGATATGACAATGCGGAATTGGGTCATTCATCAATCCTTTGGCAATTAAACCTGCAGGATGAGAAATATCTGCCATTAAAATTGCTCCTACGCTATCGGCAATTACTCTAAAACGCTCAAAGTCCATATCACGAGAATAAGCCGAAGCTCCTGCAATAATTAATTTTGGTTGTTCTTTTGTAGCAATTTCCTGAATTTTATCATAATTTAATCTTCCTGTTTCTTGGTCTACACCATAAAAAACGGGGCTGTACAAACGACCCGAAAAGTTTACTGGTGAACCGTGAGTTAAGTGTCCTCCGTGTGATAAATCGAAACCTAAAATTTTATCTCCTGGTTTCAAACAAGCATGGTAAACTGCTGTATTGGCCTGAGATCCAGAATGAGGTTGAACATTGGCGTAAACAGCACCAAATAATTCTTTGGCTCTATCTATGGCAATTTGTTCAATAACATCTACTACTTCACATCCACCATAGTATCGTTTGCCAGGATAACCCTCAGCATATTTATTGGTCAGAACCGAACCCGCAGCTTCCATTACTTCGTCGCTTACAAAGTTTTCTGAAGCGATTAGCTCTAATCCGTGAATTTGTCTGTCTTGTTCTTCTAAAATAAGGTCAAAAATTTGTTCGTCTCGTTGCATTTCTTTGATTTTCGTTAATTTGACGCAAAAATACAAAAAAACGTTTGTTAAATAGTTAGATTATAATATATTTGACGAGTAATTTTCAACAAAATAATTAACATTCCCATGCCAATAACTGCTAACAATACGAATAGAAAATCTTGGTTAGAAGTACTAACAGACAGCGACTTTCCGATTCAAAACATCCCGTTTGGTGTATTTCTTACCAAAGAAAACATCGTAACGGTTGGAACTAGAATTGGAGATTTTGCAATCGATCTGGGCGCTTTACAACAATTAAATTACTTTGAAGGTATTGAATTGACTGATGATATGTTTATACAAGATACTTTGAATGATTTTATTTCTGATGGTCAAAAAACATGGCGATTGGTTCGTAATCGTATCGCCGATATTTTTGATGCCGAAAATCCTTTATTAAGAGACAATACCAAACATAAAGACATCGTTATCTTTAAAATGGAAGATGTCGAAATGCAATTACCTGTATTAATTGGTGATTATACCGATTTTTATTCGAGTAAAGAACATGCTACCAATGTAGGAAAAATGTTCCGTGATCCAGAAAATGCATTGTTACCAAACTGGCTTCACATTCCTGTAGGTTATCACGGTAGAAGTTCGACTATAATTCCTTCTGGTATTCCTGTACACAGACCCATGGGACAAACCTTGCCAAATGGCGAAACTACTCCTGTTTTTGGACCTTCCCGATTGGTTGATTTCGAATTAGAAACTGCTTTTATTACTACCGATGTTAATATAATGGGAGAAAATATTCCCGTAAATGAAGCCGAAGAATATATTTTTGGAATGGTTTTATTGAATGACTGGAGTGCTCGTGACATACAAAAATGGGAATATGTACCGCTAGGTCCGTTCTTGGCAAAAAACTTTGCTAGTTCTATTTCACCTTGGATTGTTACCATGGATGCATTAGAACCTTTTAGAACCAAAGGGCCAAAACAAGATCCGTCGCCGTTACCTTATTTACAACAAAAAGGGAAACACGCGTACGATATTAATCTCGAAGTAGCAATTGCTCCCGAAAATCAAGAAGCTACAGTAATCTCAAGATCCAACTTCAAACATATGTACTGGACAATGAGCCAGCAATTGGCACATCACACCTCTAATGGTTGTAGGGTAAATTCTGGTGATATGATGGGATCAGGTACTATTTCTGGCCCTACTCCAGACAGTTTTGGATCGATGCTAGAACTAACTTGGGGAGGCAAAAATCCGATACTGCTTAATGATGGTACCGAACGCAAATTCATTAATGATGGTGATACCGTAATCATGAAAGGGTTCTGTAAAAACAACGAAATTCGATTAGGATTCGGAGAAGTTTCTAGTAAGTTACTCCCTCCTTTTGTAAGAAAATAAACCAATACACTATAAACTAAAAGTCCATAGATTTGGTTGGCAGACTTAAAGTCTGCACGGTTGAAAACGTAATATTTAACACGAATTCAACTAATTATCACGAATTAATTTGTGATAATTAGTTGAATTCGTGTTTGATTTTTTTTAGAAGAGAAAAGCGAAATGCACTAAAGTGCCTAGTTTTAAACTATATTTGAAACCAATAAATATTATAAAATCCGACAATACAAATTCTCGATTTTTTTTGATTTTTGTTTTTTTTTGAAATTCCGCTCCAAAACAAAGAGTTTTAACATCAAACCCAATTACAATTTGGTCCAAACTTATTTAACCTCACCTCCGGCTCTTCTCCAAAGGGCAAGCAAATGGGCTATGTTATTCTACCAAAAAAAAGCAAATACCATGGTTCTCCAAAAAAGGCACATAAAAAATTGCTTTTATTAGGATTTTATTGGTTAATGTAAGATAAAAACAATTATTTCTTAATCAAAATTATTGTGCCTTTTTAAAAGATGCAATTTGTCGTGCACCCTACCCAAAACAACTCACACAAGTAAAAAATAAATGAGTAAATTTGTAAAAATGTTTTTTAAAATGAAAAAAATTACTTTACTATTTTCTCTTATCATAATTACTTCTTGTGGAGTAAAACACACTCAGAATTTACTGAATTCTGGAAATTATGATGAAGCAATTACCAATGCACTTTCGAGTTTACGTAATAATAAAGACAAAAAAGGGAAACAAGATTATGTTTATCTCTTAGAAGAAGCTTTTGCTAAGGCTAAAGAACGAGATTTGAACACTATAAATTTACTTACCAAGGGAGCAAATCCAGCTCAACTCGAAAAAATATACACCACTTACATCCTACTCGATGACCGTCAGGAAAAAATAAGACCAACACTTCCATTAAAATTAATAAAGGAAGGCAGAAATGCGATTTTCCCTTTTGACAATTACAATGACAGAATTATATCCAGCAGAAATGCCCTGTCCGGCTATTTATATACCAACACCAAAGCATTGATGCTTACCACTAACAAAATGAATTTTCGTAGAGCCTACGATGATTTGGCATATCTAAATCAGATTAATCCAAATTACAAAGACGTGTTAAAACTTATGGATGAAGCCTTGTTTAAAGGAACAGATTTTGTAACAGTCTACACTAAAAACGAAACCAACATGATTATTCCAAGTCGTTTGCAAAATGATCTATTAAATTTTAGCACCTACGGACTCCATGACAAGTGGACGGTTTATCACAGTAGTAAACAAAAAGGGGTGAATTATGATTTTGGAATGATGATTAATTTTAGAGAAATATTCATTTCGCCCGAACAGACAAAAGAAAAAGAATTTGTAAAAGAAAGACAAATAAAAGACGGTCAAAAAAAACTTTTTGACGCCAACGGAAAAGTAGTATTAGACAATACCGGAAAAGTAGTTATGGTCGATAATTTAAGAAATGTAACCATAAACATCTACGAAATTCGACAATTTAAGTCTTGTCAGATTACAGCAAAAGTCGATTATATCGACCTAAGAAGTAATCAATTGGTAGAATCGTTTCCACTTGCCAGTGAATATGTATTCGAAAACATCTACTCCACTTACAAAGGAGATCGCCGTGCATCGGATGATAATTATTATTCTTATTTTGATAGAAGAGCCGTTCCGTTTCCTAATAATGAGCAAATGGTTTATGATACTGGAGAAGATTTGAAAGCCAAACTAAAAGATATTATTAACAGAAATCAATTACGAAGATAAAAACCATTCTTTCCACAGTAACAACAAAGTGAAATTTACACAAAAAAACGCATTTTATTCAAAAATGCGTTTTTTTTATATAAAATAAAGCGTATTTGATAAAAATTTGACTTTAACAAAAAATTAATGCGTTGATATAAAAATAATTATATCTTTGCAACCATGAATAACAAAAGTAGACATACGATTACTACCTCACGGACAAACACACCTATCACTTCGCCCGAAGTACGGATACTATAATTGTAGTACCCAAAAACGTTTTGTTTAGTTTTATTCATTTTTTATTCTTTCGTTTTGAAATCACCTCAATTATCCATTGGATTATTTGATCCAAAAAAAAACCAGATTTTCTCTTTATCCAGCTCCGTATTAAATGGGCGTATTGCTCCTTTTAATGGCTTATCTATCGATTGGAACAAATGGAGTATTTCAAAACAAACGACCACCATTTTCTCTAACCCAAAATCTCCTTCTGAAATGAACATAGCAATCGTTGTAACCCAAGAAGAACATTATAAGTATGCGCAAGAAATATGCGACACCATAGAATCATCTGCCTTGCTGAGAGGCACCGGAATTGCCAAAAGAACGCCAGAATACATCCAAAAAAAGATGGAAACCAAAGATGCTATAATTGCATTGATAGCTGGTAAATTTGCAGGTTTTTGCTATATAGAAAGCTGGCAGCATGGTAAATTTGTAGCACATTCTGGCTTGATTGTACATCCAGATTTTAGAAATTTAGGATTAGCTAAACAAATAAAATCGTTTGTATTTGACTATTCGTTGCAAAAATATCCAGAAGCCAAAGTATTCGGAATCACAACGGGTTTGGCAGTAATGAAAATCAATTCGGATTTGGGGTACAAACCAGTTCCGTTTTCAGAATTGACTACCGATCCAAGTTTCTGGAAAGGGTGCCAGACCTGTACCAACTACGAAATCCTGAAAAGCAAAGACAACAAATTATGTCTGTGTACAGGAATGCTTTTTGACCCAAAAGAAAAGCCAAAAGACCCGCCAAAACATCCATTCAATACAAAAATATTAAACCGGTTGAAAGCCATAAAACAAGCGTTGTTTCTAAAACCTTCAATTCCCGAAAGAGCAATGTTAAAAAAATAAAACGCTTTAATTAGTCTACAACTTTAAAATATAATAAATTGTAAGCAAATTATTCTTCAACCCAATTAATTATCTAAAAATAATGACGGCAGCTCAAATTATATTTTACGAATCATTAGAACCCGATGAACAGTATTTATTGAATATACTAGCAATAAGAATGCTTCCTTCCTCACTTTCGGATATGACGCAGTTGCTTGAAAAATTGAAATACGAGTCTCAAAAAAAACTAACCCAAGTTAAAATAAAAGAAATTTTTCTAAAAGCAATTGGGAACAAAATCATAGAACCTAATTCAAACAACCATTTTCCATACAAACCTAGTTTTGACTTTTCGATTTACGTATTTCCGCTTATAAACTACAATTCAGAACAATGGCATCATATTTTAAATTCTCGTAATTGGCATGTCAACAATATAGATCAAATCTATCTTCGCAACTATTTATATTGTCTGCTGTACGATAAAAAAAATTATTTGAATGCCGAAGAGTCTCTATTGAAATACGTGGATAGAGATAAAATCTTTGAAACACTAAATAAGATTGCCGAAATACCAGCATACGAGGCTCATTTTTCTGTCATGAGTGATTCTTTTTACAATGCTTTGTGCGAAAATAAAATAGATGCATTATTTTATAAATTGACTCCTCTGAGTATAGTAAGCACTGAAATTGAAAAATTAAAAAACACAAAAGTAGTATCACTTTTAGAAGTATGCGAAGCACTTTGCTCACTAGAAAAGGGTGATGTAACAAAAGTTAAAATCATTTCTAAAGATACAATCGAATTTGAGGCAATAGAAAAACTCCTTTTAGATGATGCTGATGCGATTCCTGTTTTCTTAAAAATGATGAAGTTGCAGCAGCAACGTAGCAAAATACCACAGTTTCCGCTAATAAGAATTGTCTCTTTCTATTATATGCTAGCTTTAGCGATGATGGATCCCGAGAAATCGACAGTCATTATTAACAAAATGATTAAAGTAATGGAGAAATCGAATTCTCTAAAAGTGGAAAACATCTTTTTGCCAGTGCTTTATAATATGACAAACCAATCGGATCTAAGAGATCGAAATCTTATTTATTTAGACTCTACAATTCTATTAAACAGTAACGAATACGATACCTTAATTTGTATTTCATTGTGCTTTTTGGCAGATCATATTCCGTCAAAAGTAATGATGCCTACCATTTATAGAACCATTGTAAAAGCTATTGACGGGGAGTATTTTTTATTAGCCCTCGAAGCTGCCTTTGCATATCAATCGTGGATGAAAAATGCGGATGGGAACGAACTTTTAGCATTAGCACAAAAACAGTGTTCACATACTCCTGTTTTATCTAGACTCTCTAAAACCGAAGATTGGGAAAAAACATTGAATGCCTTATTGTCCTTAAATTTAGGCAAAAAAGCAGGCACATCCACTGTTGCCAAAGGGAGTCGAGTGGTGTATTTTGTAGATTTTGGGAGATCAAATAACATACAGCCCGTTTTGCAAACGGCTCAAAAAAATGGCTGGTCAAAAGGGCGTAACATTGCGTTGAAAAGCTTTTCGGCAGGTACGACTAGCGACATGACCGAGCAAGATTACAGAATAGCAAAAACCATCAAACGCTACAACAGTTATTATGGCGCAGATGAATATGAATTTTCTGAAAATGCTATCAAAGAGTTGGTAGGTCATCCCTATTTATTTTTGGCTACTGGCCAAGATATATCTGTTGAACTTATCGAAGAAAAACCAGTTATTCAAGTCACAAAAACAACAAAAGGCTATTCTTTGTCCTCTAATATCGACAAAGTTAGTGACGACATTATTATTCAAAAAGAAACCAATACCCGTTATAAAATCTACAATCTTACTGCTAGCCAAAAACAGGTGATTGAGATGATTGCTAAACAAAAAATTGTAGTCCCAGAGTCTGGAAAAGACAAACTAATGAAACTGCTCGCAGGTTTTAGCACACAAATGGAAGTGCATTCCGATTTATTGAGCAACACAAAAGACAAAAACAGTACCGTAAAAGACATAGCTCCCGATTCAAAAATCCGTGTACAACTCTTGCCGCTAGGTTCGGGTCTAAAGGCAGAATTGTTTAGCAAACCTTTCGGGACAACCCCGCCCTACTGCAAGCCAGGAAAAGGTGGTTTGGTATTATTGGCCAACGAAAAAGGAACGCAACTACAGGTAAAACGAAATTTAAAACTAGAAACACAATATGCAGACACCTTGATGGACGATATTCAAGCTATCGAAAGTCTCTCTATTTCGGACGGATTATTGTCTTTTGAAAACGAAATGGATACTTTGGATTTGCTGGACAAACTGCAAATTCATCAAGACATCTGCGTTATCGAATGGCCAGAAGGGGTGCGTTTGAAACTCAAAGGAACTGCCGATTTCAAAAACTTAAGCCTTAAAGTAAAAGCCAATAACAATTGGTTTGATTTGCAAGGCGAACTCAAAATAGACGAAAAAACGGTACTCACTATTCAAGAGTTACTGGCACTTTCGGAGAAGGGACACAACCGATTTATAGAATTGAGTACTGGCGAATTTTTGGCTTTATCCAAAGAGTTAAAAAAACATTTGGATGAATTGCAAGCCTTTAGCACCAATAGCAAAAACGGATTGCAAATCAACAAATTTGCTTCGGTTGCC
This sequence comes from Flavobacterium sp., assembly GCA_043772515.1. Classification (GTDB taxonomy): domain Bacteria; phylum Bacteroidota; class Bacteroidia; order Flavobacteriales; family Flavobacteriaceae; genus Flavobacterium. The sequence continues at coordinate 8,360 of JAYVGE010000128.1, forward strand.
ATGGGCGATTTCTTTGATAGTGTAAAAGACCTAAAAACCGATAAACACTGGAAAGAATTCAGAGCCAACATTACCCATGAAGAGAACCAGAGTGTAGCCATTCCGAGTACTTTGCAAGCCGAACTCCGACCGTATCAAGAGGAAGGTTTTAGATGGATGAACCAGTTGGCACAATGGGGTGCGGGTGCCTGCTTGGCAGACGATATGGGATTGGGAAAAACCATTCAGACCCTAACGCTCTTGTTGCAACGCGCTGCACTTGGCCCAGCACTGGTTATCGCTCCTGTTTCTGTAATAGGTAACTGGGTTAAGGAAGCGGCTCGTTTTGCTCCAACACTCAACATCAAAACATTAGATTTAAACAATAGAGCGCAGATTATAGAAGGATTAGAAGCTGGTGACGTATTAATATCTTCTTATGGTTTATTGCAATCCGAAGAAAAACTATTTGTAAAACAAACCTACGCCACCCTTGTTTTGGATGAAGCGCATACCATCAAAAACTATGCTACCAAAACATCCAAATCAACGATGCTCCTGAACGCTTCTTTCAAAGTAGCGCTCACAGGAACACCTTTACAAAATCATCTAGGCGAAATTTGGAATCTTTTTAATTTCATAAACCCTGGATTGTTGGGCAATTTAGAGAGTTTTAGAGACCGTTTTGTAAAATCAAGCGATGAGAATTCTAGCAAACAATTAAAAAAATTGATTACCCCTTTTATCCTCAGACGTACAAAATCGGTCGTATTGGATGAGCTACCTTCGAAAACGGAGATTATAAAGAAGATCGAATTGAGTACCAAAGAGCGTGCCTTTTACGAAGCACTCCGACGCAAAGCACTCGAAAATATTGCTTCAGATGATACAGCACAAGGCAACAAACAATTTAAGGTTATGGCCGAGATTACCAAACTGCGGCAAGCGAGTTGTAACCCATTACTGGTAGATGCCACCACCGATATTAGTTCGTCTAAGCTAGAAGCCTTCCTAGAAATTACCGAAGAGTTGATAGAAAACAAACACAAAGCACTAGTGTTTAGCCAGTTTGTCACCCATTTGGCTATTATGAGAAAAGCACTAGACGAGAAAGGCATCAAATACCAATATCTCGATGGATCTACACCAATTGCAAAGCGTGAAGAAGCCGTAAAGAAATTCCAAGCAGGCGAAGGAGATTTGTTTTTAATAAGCCTCAAAGCAGGCGGATTGGGACTCAATCTTACTGCTGCCGATTATGTGATTCATCTGGATCCGTGGTGGAATCCTGCTATCGAAGACCAAGCCTCGGACAGAGCACACCGAATGGGACAATTGCGCCCCGTAACTATCTATCGATTAGTAGCCGAAAATACCATCGAAGAGAAAATTATTCAGTTGCATAATACCAAACGAAATCTTGCCGAGTCATTGCTGGAAGGCAGCGACCAATCGGCACAAATGTCTATAAATGAATTAATTAATTTGATAAAAGGCGATTAAATGATTTGAGGTTTTTGATTAACTATTTTTGATTTTGATTGAAAATAAAAAAAGAGAAAAAATAATTTCCGTTCCCTACTTGAATTACAGCTGGCTGAGCGAAGCCGAAGCCCAACTCCTACTAGGCACACGGTGGCTGAGCGAAGCCGAAGCCAGATTTAAGTTTGACGAAAAAAATAGAGAATAAATATAAACACAATCCATTCACGCACCCTCCCATTCGGGGAGGGCTGTGGAGGGGAAAACCATAACAAAATGAAATCGAAGATTCACGAACTCAAAAAAAACAATATAAAATGGTAAGTAAAAAAGTAGTATTAGCATACAGCGGAGGATTAGACACTTCTTATTGTCTTAAATATTTGAAAAACGAAAAAGGGTATGAAGTTCATACCGTATTAATCAACACTGGCGGTTTTGACGAAGCCGAACTAAAAGCAATCGAAGACAGAGCCTACGGATTAGGAAGTGCCAAACACGCCAACCTAACTATCGTTGATAAATATTATGACAAAGCCATTAAATATTTGATTTACGGAAATGTGTTAAAAAACAACACCTATCCCCTATCTGTAAGTGCTGAGCGTGTTTTTCAAGCCATTGAAGCCATAAAATATGCCAAATCGGTAGGTGCCGAAGCGATTGCTCACGGAAGTACCGGTGCCGGAAATGACCAAATTCGTTTTGACTTAATTTTTCAAACCCTCGCTCCCGAAATTGAAATCATCACTCCTATCCGAGACTTAAAATTATCTAGACAAGAAGAAGTCGATTATTTGTCAAAAAATGGGGTGCACTATTCTTGGGAAAAAGCGCAATACTCCATCAACAAAGGACTTTGGGGCACTAGCGTAGGCGGAAAAGAAACTTTGACATCCAACCAACCCTTACCAAGTGAAGCCTACCCATCGCAATTGCAAAAAACAGGAGAAGAGAAAGTAACACTTCAATTCGAAAAAGGACAATTGGTAGGAATCAATGGGGTTCTTGATGCTCCAACCAAAAACATCGTTGCACTAGAAAAACTCGCCAACGCTTATGCCATCGGTAGAGATACTCACGTGGGCGACACCATTATCGGAATCAAAGGAAGAGTTGGTTTTGAGGCCGCTGCTCCTTTAATCATCATCAAAGCACACCATTTACTAGAGAAACACACGCTTGGAAAATGGCAACAATACTGGAAAGAGCAACTAGGAAACTGGTACGGAATGTTATTTCACGAAGGTCAGTTTCTAGACCCTGTAATGCGTAACATCGAGGCGTTCCTAGAGGACACACAAACTACGGTAAACGGAACCGTGATTGTTTCCCTTAAACCCTACCACTTTACCCTTGACGGAATCGAGTCCGAAAATGACTTGATGAATACCAGTTTTGGTCAATACGGAGAAATGAACAACGCTTGGACATCTGACGATGCCAAAGGGTTTATCAAAATTCTTGGGAATGCACAAAATATATTTTCATCTGTAAATAAATTGACACACGATTAATACCCCTATTTAAAGAAGAGCGAGGAGCGAAAGTTTAGGCGTTTTCAGGAGGTGTGGGATGCCGCTTCTATCGGGGCTAAAGGGAAAATATTGGAGATTTTTTTGGGAATTTTCAGTTTCAATCCTGCAAGGTCTTTTTCGAGACCTTGTAGGTA
>JAYVGE010000129.1:0-11436 GCA_043772515.1 Flavobacterium sp.
ACCTAATTATAATACAACCCAATCCCTCCTCTATCGAAAAGAGAAAACCTGAGGTGAGGAGAAAAAAGTTAGACTATATTGTAATTGCGTTTGGTATAATATTACTCATGAATTGATTCGTAAAAAAGTAGCTAAACAAAAAAGCTACACCCTAACGGCATTTATTCTTACACAAATTAACCATATATTAACACTTATTAGTTGTTGTTTTCATGATAATTAAGTGAAATTTGTAGTCAAAAACCTAGACAATGATTTTAAACAAAATTAGCACGCTCCTCTTGTTTACATTAGTTACAATTTCAACTTTTGCACAAGAAAAATTTACGATAAGTGGTATTATATCCGATTCGAAAAACAACGAGACTTTAATTGGCTCCAATGTCACCATTACCGACTCGAAAGCCAACACCATCACCAACGAATATGGCTTTTATTCGATTACATTACCAAAAGGAGAATACGAAATTAAGATAAGCTCAATTGGTTTTCAAACCGTAACGTTTCCTATTTCACTTACACAAAATATCAAGAAAAACTTCCTGCTAAGTGAAAGTGGAGAAGAACTACAGGAGGTAATTATTACCGAAAAAAACACGACTAATACTCGAAAAGCAGAAATGAGCGTTAATAAACTCTCTATCGCCACCATCAAAAAAATGCCCGTTGTACTTGGCGAAGTCGATGTTCTAAAGGCTATTTTATTACTCCCAGGTGTTACCAATGCTGGCGAAGGTGCTTCTGGATTTAACGTACGTGGTGGTGGTGCCGATCAAAACTTAATACTCCTAGACGAAGCCACTATCTTTAGCTCTTCACATGTTTTTGGTTTTTTCTCGGTTTTTAATCCCGATGCTGTCAAAGATTTAAAACTATATAAAGGCGGCATTCCATCGCGTTTTGGAGGAAGAGCTTCCTCGGTTTTGGATATTTATCAAAAAGACGGAAATTCCAAAGATTTTCATATTAATGGAGGAATCGGCTTAATCACTAGCCGATTGCTTGCCGAAGGCCCTATTGTAAAAGACAAAGGCTCTTTCTTAATTGCTGGTCGGGGTTCGTATGCTCATTTGTTTCTAAGACTACAAAACAACAAAAATTCTGCCTATTTCTATGATTTAAACACCAAATTGAGTTATAAAATAAACGATAACAACAGTTTATTCTTATCTGGTTATTTTGGTAGAGATGTCTTTGATTTCAATGATTTTTTTGTTAATATTTATGGGAATTCGACTTTAAATTTACGTTGGAATCATCTTTTCTCAGACAAATTATTCTCTAATTTATCGCTTATCTACAGCGATTATTACTATGGACTTCAATTGGACTTTGTAGGCTTCAAATACGATTCTACCATAAAAAACTACAATATAAAATATGATTTTAAGAATTACATTTCGGACAAAATCAAACTTAACTATGGTGTAAACGCCATCTATTATCACTTTAACCCTGGAGAAATTAGTCCGATTGACAACAAATCGGCAATTAACTACAGTAAATTAGACCAAAAATATGCTTTTGAACCTTCGGCATACTTGGAAGCTGAACATAAAATATCGGACAAAATATCGTTGACATACGGATTACGTTACAGCCAATTTTACAGATTAGGTGCATCGACAGAAAACATCTACACAGACAACCAAGCCGTTACTTTTAATAAGGAACAAAAAATTTACGAAAAAGGAAAACCTATCGGCTCGAAAGTGTACAAAAGCAACGACATTATGGCTTCGTTTGGTAACCTAGAACCTCGATTTTCGGCTTCTTACTCTTTAGACAAAAACAAATCAATAAAAGCAAGTTACAACAGAATGGTTCAATATTTGCAACTCGTTTCGAATACCTCCTCTCCTACTCCGCTAGATGTCTGGACACCGAGTGACTATTATATAAAACCTCAAATTGCAGACCAAGTAGCACTTGGCTATTTTAGCAACCTTAGCAATGATGCTTACTCACTAGAAATAGAAACTTTCTATAAAAAAATAAAAAACAGAATTGATTATATCGATGGTGCCAATTTGATTGCCAATGAAGCACTAGAGCAAGTTATTCTGAACGGGCAAATGCGTGCCTACGGATTGGAATTTTTACTACGAAAAAACACTGGAAAACTGAATGGTTGGATTTCTTATACTTTGTCTCGCTCTGAACAACAAACTCCAGGAAGAACTGCCAACGAAACGGGTATAAACAACGGAAAATGGTACCGTTCTGCTTATGATAAATTGCACAACATTGCTGTTACCAGCAATTACTCCCTAAACAAAAAATGGTCTTTTGGTGCCAATTTTGCATTACAATCAGGACAGCCCGCTACTTTCCCTAATGGGCAATATGAATATTTAGAAATGAAAGTTCCTAGTTATGGAACTAGAAATGAAAACAGGCTACCGGTTTACCACCATTTGGATTTAGCCGCGACCTACATCCCGAAACCCGACAGAAAAAAAGGATGGCAATCGGAATGGGTTTTTAGTATCTATAACGTCTACGACAGAAAAAATGCTGCTTCTATCAGTTTCAAACAAAATGAAACCTCGGGAAACAATGAAGCATCTCGGTTTTCTATTTTCGGAATTGTTCCTGCTGTAAGTTATAATTTTAAATTCTAAGAACAAGTAAACCCTCTAAACAAAAAACGCTATCATGAAAATAACAAAATACATATCCTTACTATTACTTGTAATACTAACCACTAGTTGCGAAAAAGTAATCGATGTCGATCTAGAAACCGCAACACCAAGACTCGTAGTCGACGCTTCGATAAAATGGACAAAAGAAACTTCTGGAAACCAGCAAATGATAAAACTTAGTACAACAACGGGTTATTTTAGCACAACTATTCCACCCGTATCTGGAGCCATTGTAACTGTAAAAAATTCGACAAACGAGGCCTTTACTTTTATAGAAAAAACAGGTACTAGCGAGTATATTTGCAGCAATTTTAGTCCCAAACTAAACGAAAATTACACTTTAACTATTGTTTACAAAGGCGAAACCTACCAAGCCAGCGAAAGCTTAAAACCAGTTCCTATTATCGATCGAATAGTACAAAAAGACAATGGAGGTTTTACAGCAAAAGAAATCGAAATAAAAGCCTTCTATACTGACAATAAAGAGACTAATGATTTTTATTTGTCTCGTTTAAAACCAAGTTTTGTCTCGATACCGACCTACGGTGTCGGTGAGGACAAGTACATACAAGGTAACGAAAGTTTTATTCTCTATACGCACGAAAACTTAAAAAAAGGACAAAATATAGATATTTCACTTCACGGAATTTCCGAACGGTACTACAACTACATGCTCATTTTACTTAGTATTGCTGGCAGCAATGGCGGAAGTCCTTTTCAGTCTCCACCTTCAACCGTTCGAGGCAATGTTATCAATCAAACCAATGAAGCTAACTATCCGTTGGGTTATTTTAGTTTATCCGAAGTAGCCTCGCAAAACTACCTTGTTCAATAGCAAAGGTCTATTAAAAAATAACCCCATAAGAAACCAACTTTTACATATATTTACATTCTATAATAAACACAACTTTATATGTCTTCACATCACATCGTTCGAGACGATCAAGAACCCGCTTTAATAATTGCCAACGGTGCTTCCTGTAATCCAGAATTATTAGGACAATTATTAGAATGGTCGCCGCTGGTAGTGGTACTCGATTCGGCAATAGAAAGAGTGCTACAATTAGACATAAAAGTAGATGTACTTTTGGGTGATTTCGATCGAGGATTTGACCCAGAAGCATACCAATCGGTACAATATCCTTTAGAAATTGTACATACCAATGATGTAAATAAAGCCGACTTAGAACACGCATTTGATTATTTAATAACCAGAAAAATTCCAGCGGTAAACGTAGTTTGGGCTACGGGAAAAAGAGCAGATCACACGATATCTAACCTCACCAACATTGTTCGCTACCGAAATTTATTAAAAATTGTTATTCTGGACGACCATTCCAAAGTGTTTTTATTACCTAACAAATTCGAAAAATGGTACACTGCAAACACTCCAATTTCTCTTATCCCGATTGGCGTAGTACAGGGTATTTATTCTCAGAATTTGGTCTATCCACTTGCGAACGACACCCTTACATTGGGTTACAGAACAGGTAGTAGTAATGCTGTCGCAAAAGACGGAATAGTAACCATAAACTACAGCGATGGCGATTTGTTACTGATGGAATGCCTAGATTAATTATAACATTTAAACGTTGCTTGTTCCTGAATTTTGCATCTAAAATTTATCAAAAAAGGAATGCCTATCTTTACAGCGAAATTTAGAAGATGAAATCAATAAAGAATACTGAGAAAATAAATTTACATCCTAGAAATCTTCACCGATTTGGATATGATTTTGAAAAATTAATATTGTTTTGCCCCGAATTAGCAAATTTTGTTGCTATTAATGAGCACAACATAGAAACAATCGATTTTAGTAATCCCGAAGCAGTAAAATCGCTTAACAAATCACTATTAATCGCTAGTTACGACATACAAAATTGGGATATCCCAGAGAATTACCTTTGCCCACCCATTCCTGGGAGAGTAGATTACATTCATTATATCGCCGATTTATTGGCTACTTCTAATGAAGGTATAATTCCAGAAGGCGATACCGTACAAGGATTGGATGTTGGTATTGGAGCCAACTGCATTTATCCAATATTAGGAAATGCAACCTATGGCTGGAGCTTTGTAGGAACCGATATTGATGAAGATGCTATAGAGAATTGTAGTAAAATAATCGAAGAAAATCCAAAATTAATCGAAGCAATAAGTCTGCAGCAACAAACGGAATCCCGTTATATTTTTAAAAACATAATCGAGAAAGAGGATAAATTTGCTTTTACGATTTGCAACCCTCCTTTTCACTCATCTGAAGCAGAAGCAACTAAGGGATCGATTCGAAAGATCAATAATCTCGAAAATACAAAAACCACAAAACCCGTTTTGAATTTTGGAGGTCAAAACTCCGAATTATGGTGCGAAGGTGGCGAATTGGGTTTTGTTACCCAAATGATTTTTGAAAGTGCAAAATACCCAATGCAATGCCTTTGGTTTACCACTTTAATATCCAAACAATCGCATCTTTCTAGTATTTACAAAACATTAAACAAGGTAAATGCTGCCACAGTAAAAACCATTGATATGGCACAAGGACAAAAAACAAGCCGAATTGTAGCCTGGACTTTTATGACCGAAGCGCAACAAAAAGCATGGGAGTTTTAGATGTAATATATCTTACTTTTTAATACTAGACCCCAAAGCAAAAGGCAATCTACTCAAAAGTGCTAGAATTATTTTCGACTCAATTTTCGAAAATAATTCTAGCACTTTTTTTATGAATATAGCCTTTTTTACTAAACAATTGATTTACAAATAAATAATACGAAACATCATCAAACTATAACAATTCTCGACAACAACAACAACAAAGGCTTGCGTAAAAAACGCACAAAAAAATATTCATAGTTGTATTATTTACAAATTTACTTGTAATAAATCAAAAAAAAACTTAAAATTGTAGTATAGTCACATAAAAAATAGCGAATTCGAACTAAATTATAAAAATAAAAATTCTCAAAACTAACCAAATAGAGGTCTCCCTACTTTTTAGTATTCTAAAAAATCATCTTTAAAATACGACTAAATACCGCTCAGAAAAAAGCAATTGAAACGCTCTATTAAATAACCAATAACTAGTATTAACAAACCAGAAATTATGAAAAAAACAGAAATCAAACGACGATTAGTTCACCGAATTATGAAAATGACCTTATTCCAATTTGCATTAGCTTTAACCTTTTCGTGTGCTGCCATAGCAAAGAATACAAAAGGTCATAAAAAATTAGACACTAGAATATCCGTTGTCATCACCGATTTGAATATAAACAATACATTATCTAAGCTTGAAAAATTAGCAGATGTAAAGTTTTCATACAATTTCAGAATGACACAATTGAATAAAAGAGTAAGTATCAGTGCTAATAACGAAGTATTATCGAATGTTCTTTCACGAATATTAACACCGCTAAAAATTTATTATACAGAAATAAACAATCAGATTGTATTACAAAAAAAAGACAACCCGAAAGTGGGTGTTAATATAGAAATACTGAATTCATCTATTAAAAACACTTTGGTAGATATTGCTGTGAGTGGTCGAGTGGTTGATGACAAAGGAGATCCACTACCTGGAGCATCAATTGTAGTAAAAGGAACCAATAACGGAACCTCGACTAACTTTGACGGAAAATACAACATAAATGCAAAAATAGGAGACATTTTGCTGTTCTCCTATGTTGGTCTAGAAACTAAAAACGTAACAGTTACTGGCACAATTGTAAACGTAACCTTAACAGGAAGCGGAGAAGCATTGAAAGATGTCGTAATTATGGGATCTCGCAATCCAGCAAGAACAGTGACCGAATCGGCAGTTCCTATCGATGTAATTAGTATGAAAGATATTGCTTCGCAAGGACCACAAGTCAATTTGAATCAAATATTAAACATGGTTGCTCCCTCCTTTACTTCCAACACACAAACGGTTGCTGATGGAACAGATCACATCGATCCTGCACAATTAAGAGGTTTAGGTCCAGACCAAGTTTTGGTGTTGGTCAACGGAAAAAGAAGACATACTTCCTCCTTGGTAAACATTAATGGAACTCCAGGAAGAGGATCTGTAGGCACCGATTTGAATGCCATTCCAGCCTTTGCTATTGATAAAATTGAAGTATTAAGAGACGGTGCCTCCGCCCAATATGGGTCTGACGCAATTGCGGGTGTTATCAACATCAATGTAAAGAAAAATACCAATAAATTTGATATTGCCCTTTTTGGAGGTAGTAATTTTTCTAAAAATGCCAACAATCACACAGGAGGAAATGATGGTAACAATTTTCAACTAGATGTCAACTACGGAACAGGGCTTGGTAAAGAGAAAAGTTTTATTAATGCTACAGGAAGTTTTCAATTTAGAGAAGCAACAAGCAGAGCGAGTGAAGAATCGAATACCATATTCAATGCCTACAATGCGGTAGAGCAAAGAGCTGCAAATGCTGGCGTAAATATTAACTCTCTGTTTGGCAACATTACCAATACAACCAATACAGCACAAATTCTTTCGAGCATAAAAACGTATGCACCACAGATAGGTCATTTTACAGCGGTACAGCAAACGGCTATTAACAATGCAAACACTATTGGAGCCATGCAAACGGCACTAAATTTTGATGCCACGGCGGGAGAATTAGCCTATAGAAATCTCAGCAGAAAAGATTTCAATATGAATGTGGGGCAATCCTCTTTGCAAAGTGCACAATTCTTTTTGAATGCCGCTTATCCTATAAATGATAAACTAGAAGCGTATGCCTTTGGAGGAACAAGTTACAGAACAGGGGAATCTGCAGGTTTCTACAGAAAACCAAATCAAGCAAGATCGTACACAGGTTTATACCCAAACGGTTTTTTGCCCGAAATACATTCTACTATAAACGATGTATCGGTTGCTGCAGGTCTTAGAGGAAAAATTTTGAGCGATTGGAATTTTGACTTAAGCAACACTTTTGGAAAAAACACTTTTGATTACAGCATCCAAAACACCGTAAACGCAACTTTAAGAGATAAATCTCCTACTAAGTTTGACGCTGGAGGTTTAGGATTTTCTCAAAACACTACTAATTTTGATATGAACAAAAAGTTCGGAACACTAAACGTAGCTTTTGGTGCAGAATATAGACAAGAGAACTACAAAATAAATGCTGGCGAACCTGATTCGTACAATAGATATGACATAAATGGAAATATTGCTTCTGGTTTGCCAGCAGAAAACAATCTTTTGGTTACCGACTTTTTTGGAGCTGCTAGACCTGGAGGATCACAAGTATTCCCTGGCTACAAACCAGTTAACGCTGTTGACAAAGGGAGAAATAGTGTTGCTTTATATGGAGATTTAGAATTAGATGTAACCGAAAAATGGTTAGTAAACGGAGCACTTCGTTTTGAGAATTATTCTGATTTTGGGAATACTACCAATTTCAAATTGGCAACTCGTTACAAAGTAAACGACAATATTAACTTACGTGGAGCAGTTTCTACAGGCTTTAGAGCTCCATCGCTACACCAAATTTATTTCAACTCAACCGCAACACAATTTGTAGGAGGTATTCCATTTGAAGTAGGAACATTTGCAAACGACTCTAAAGCTGCCGAATTATTAGGAATTCCAAAACTAAAACAAGAAGAATCACAAAGCGCAAGTATTGGATTTACAACCAAAATTCCAAAAGCCAAAATCACCTTAACGGTAGATGCCTATATTGTCAAAATAAAAGACAGAGTCGTTCTTACAGATCAATTTGCAAGACCTGGCGGAACGCCAACAGCGGGAACTCCAAACGCCATTTTGAATAGCTTATTTGATCAAGCGGGAGCAACTGCTGCAACTTTCTTTGCCAATGCAATTGACACCGAATCAGAAGGAATAGACATGGTAATTAGCCACAAAATAAATTTAGGAGAAGGTTTAACATTAAAAAATGATTTATCTGGAACTATTTCAAATACAAAAAGAATAGGTGACATTCACGCTTCGCCAGTTTTAGAAGCCGCTGGACAGATTAATAGATATTATTCTGAGACAAGCAGAGTCTATTTGCAAGAGGCGGTACCAAGAGTAAAAGCCAACTTAACGCATACTCTTACCTACAAAAAGATAGATTTCTTTTTGAGAAACGTTTATTTTGGCAAAGTTACAGATCCAAATACAGCAGATGCTAACGGAGATGGAAAAATTGAAGGAGCCGTTGTAAATGGACAAGCAGTAGAAATTGAGCATCCAATTTGGGGAGCAAAAATCATAACCGATTTGTCTATTGGACTGAATATTACTAAAGAAGCCAAAATAGTCTTTGGTGCCAATAATATTTTTGATATTTATCCAGACACCAATTTAGGACCTCAAAAACCCATTAGACCAAGACTAGTTTCGGGTGCAATTGATTATACGGCAACTCCATCTGCAACTCCTTTAGATCTAACCAATAACGGGCAATTTATGTATTCTAGAAACGTATCACAATTTGGTCAAAACGGACGCTTCGTTTTTGCTAGGTTGAGTTACAAGTTTTAATTATTTTATTTTAGTATTAAAATATTAAAACCATCAACATCCGTTGATGGTTTTTTTGTTTAAGAAAAGTTTACAATAAATACTAAAACAACCCGAATTAGCAATTCGACTAAATAGTATCCAATTAAAATAAAGTAACTTTGTAAAGTTCCAAAACAAAAAAAATGAATTTCCAAGTAGTATCCGAATACCAACCCAAGGGAGACCAACCGCAAGCGATTGAAAAATTAACACAAGGTATTCTTGACGGAGAACAATTTCAAACCTTACTTGGTGTTACAGGTTCTGGAAAAACATTTACTGTTGCCAACGTTATTCAAGAAGTGCAAAGACCGACCTTGATTCTGGCACACAACAAAACCTTGGCGGCACAATTATATTCCGAATTCAAACAATTTTTCCCGAATAATGCCGTAGAATATTTTGTTTCTTATTACGATTACTACCAACCCGAAGCTTTTATGCCTGTCACTGGCGTTTTTATAGAGAAGGATTTATCGATCAATGAAGAGTTAGAAAAAATGCGTTTAAGTACTACTTCTTCTTTACTTTCTGGTCGAAGAGATATTATAGTCGTCGCTTCTGTTTCTTGTATTTACGGTATCGGAAATCCCGTTGAATTTCAGAAAAATGTAATCGCAATCCAGACCAATCAAATGATTTCTAGAACCAAATTACTCCACAGTTTGGTTCAAAGTTTGTATTCGAGAACCGAAGCCGATTTTACACCTGGAAATTTTAGAATAAAAGGAGATACTGTAGAAGTGTACCCAAGTTATGCCGATGATGCGTTTCGAATTCATTTTTTTGGTGATGAAATAGAAGAAATGGAAAGTTTTGATATTAAAACTTCGAAAGTCATCGAAAAATTCGAAAAACTAACTATTTATCCTGCCAATATGTTTGTAACTTCTCCCGATGTGTTGCAAAATGCCATTTGGGAAATTCAACAAGATTTGGTTAAGCAAGTCGATTATTTCAAAGAAATAGGAAAACATCTTGAAGCCAAGCGCCTCGAAGAACGCACCAATTTTGATTTAGAAATGATTCGGGAATTAGGTTATTGCTCTGGAATTGAAAACTATTCTCGATATCTTGACGGAAGAGAATCGGGATCAAGACCGTTTTGCTTATTAGATTATTTTCCCAAAGATTTTTTGATGGTTGTAGATGAAAGTCACGTAACACTCTCTCAGGTACAGGCCATGTATGGCGGAGACCGCTCCCGCAAAGAAAATCTAGTCGAATATGGTTTCCGTTTGCCAGCTGCCATGGACAACCGCCCGCTGAAATTTGAAGAATTTGAAGCTATGCAAAACCAAATTATCTATGTATCGGCGACACCTGCCGATTATGAATTACAAAAATGTGGTGGTGTGTATATAGAACAAGTGATTCGCCCAACAGGTTTATTAGATCCTATCATCGAAATACGTCCCAGCTTAAATCAAATAGATGATTTGATTGAAGAAATTCAATTGAGATGCGAACTCGACGAGCGTGTTTTGGTAACCACTTTGACCAAAAGAATGGCCGAAGAGTTGGCAAAATACCTGACAAAAGTAAACATCCGTTGCCGCTACATTCACTCAGACGTAGACACCTTGGAGCGTATCGAAATTATGCAAGATTTACGAAAAGGAATATTTGATGTATTGATTGGTGTCAATTTATTACGAGAAGGACTAGATTTACCCGAAGTTTCATTGGTAGCCATTCTAGATGCCGATAAAGAAGGTTTTTTAAGAAGCCATCGTTCGCTTACCCAAACAATAGGTCGCGCAGCAAGAAACCTTAACGGAAAAGCCATAATGTACGCTGACAAGATAACAGCAAGTATGCAAAAAACCATTGACGACACCAATTACCGAAGAACAAAACAAATTAATTACAATACCCAAAACAATCAAATCCCTCAGGCATTAAACAAAAAAATAGACAGTGCCTTTACCAAAAACCCTTTGGTCGAATACGAATTGGGACACACCCTAAACACTGCCGCAGAACCTGACACACGCTATTTGTCTAAATCTGAAATCGAGAAAAGCATTCGAGAAAAACGTAAAGCAATGGAAAAAGCCGCAAAAGATTTAGATTTTATGCAAGCTGCAAAATTGCGGGATGAGATAAAAGCGTTGCAAGAAAAACTCTAATTAATTGTTTCAAAAAATATCGATTTGGTTGCATTTCTGTTAGCTGATAATTACAGGTGTATCTCTCTATCATGATGAGATATAGTATGGTTATCAGGTATAAAAAGCCATCGTTAGTATGTAT
>JAYVGE010000130.1:0-11402 GCA_043772515.1 Flavobacterium sp.
GAGTAGTTTTAAGCTAGACGGGATTGTAAACTACAAACCGCACATTGCCATTATTACCAACATTAGTCCAGACCATCTAGATCGATACGATTATAAGTACGAAAAGTATATCGATTCGAAGCTTAGGATCACAATGAATCAGACCGAGGAAGATTACCTCATTTACGATGCAGATGATCAAGCTATCACAACATGGCTAAAAGACAACACAACTAAAGCAAAATTAATTCCTTTTTCATTGACACAAACACTCAGCGAAGGAGCTTATTTAAAAGAAAATAAAATGGAAGTAAAGATCAACAACGAAGAGTTTATGATAGAAACAGAATCAATTGCCTTAGAAGGAAAACATAATACCAAAAATGCAATGGCAGCAACGTCTGTGGCAAAATTGATGCAAATTCGAAACAAAACAATTCGCGAGAGTCTGTTTAATTTTCAGGGAGTAGAACATCGCTTAGAGAAAGTGTTAAAAATTCAGAACGTACAATATATCAATGACTCCAAAGCAACCAATGTAAACGCTACATTCTTTGCTCTAGATAGTATGACCGTACCAACAGTTTGGATTGTTGGTGGTGTCGACAAAGGAAATGATTACAATGAATTGATGTCTTTGGTTCGCGAAAAAGTAAAAGCTATTATTTGTCTTGGAGTAGATAATAAAAAAATTATCGCCACTTTTGGTAATGTGGTCGATGTCGTGATGGAAGCTGTTTCTATGCGTGATGCCGTCAAATTGGCACAACGATTGACCGAAAAAGGCGATGCCGTTTTATTGTCCCCAGCTTGTGCTAGTTTTGATTTGTTCGAAAACTACGAAGATAGAGGAAGACAATTTAAGCAAGCAGTTCAGAATTTGTAATTTTAGGTTTACGAATTTAGATTTTGTCAATGGTTTAAATTATTATAAAAAAATAGATTGATAACTAGTGTAGATTTGAAAATTTTAACAAAAGTATTTTCTTTGATCGTACTTTATTTAGTCTAAAAATCACCGAATTCTATTTCGAGTAGAGTTGTTGCAACTCAAATGGCAAAAAGCCGAACAGCTGTTGGAGCAAATTACAGAGCGGTTTGTAGGGCGAGAAGTGATAGAGAGTTTGTTTCTAAAATGAATATAGTTTTAGAAAAAGTGGATGAAACTTTATGTTGGTTGGAAATCATCGCTGAAAAACAATGCCCAGAAAAAGAGCAATTGGATTTGGCATGGAAAGAAGGAGGCGAATTAACAGCGATTTTTGTTTTGAGATTAAAAACAATTAAATTTCTAACAGGTATATCTAAATACCTTAATTCTAAATTTTATATATAAAAATGAAAGAACTAGTAAACAAATTAAAAGGAGATCGAGTAATATGGTCATTTGTGGCTTTATTGGCTCTGTTTTCGTTTATGCCTGTTTTTAGTGCAAGTAGTAATTTGGCTTATTTAGGACACGGAACTGGGAATACGTTAGGGTATCTAATTAAGCATTTTGCTCATATTTGTATCGGTTTCTTAATCATTTATTGGGTTCATAAAATTCCGTATCATTATTTTAGAGCACTATCCAAAGCGGGTTTACCAGTGGTTTGGATCTTATTGGCCTACACTCTTGTCAAAGGAACCGTTATAGCAGGAGCCAATGCAAGCCGATGGATACAAGTGCCATTTATAGGAATAACGTTTCAAACATCGACTTTGGCAGCTATTGTTTTGTTTATGTATGTGGCGCGTTATTTGTCTAAAACCAGAGAGGAGCCAATCAATTTTCAATCCTCTCTGGTAGAACTTTGGTTGCCTGTTTTTATAACATTGCTTTTTATTTTGCCAGCCAATTTTTCGACAACAGCACTCATTTTTGCAATGGTTATTATGCTTGTTTTTATCGGTAAATATCCGCTAAAATATATTGGCTTTATTGTTGGTTCCGGAATCTTTTTTCTTGCTTTTTTTGTTCTTGTCGCCAAGGCTTTTCCAGATGCATTTCCCAATCGGGTGGATACTTGGATTTCGAGGGTTGAAAATTTTAGCAGTGACAAACCTGGCGAAGATGATTATCAAATAGAAAAAGCCAAAATCGCAATTGCTTCTGGCAAAATATACGGTTTAGGTCCCGGAAAAAGTGTTCAGAAGAATTTTCTTCCCCAATCTTCTTCCGATTTTATTTATGCTATTATTGTCGAAGAATATGGGATTATAGGCGGATTAGGAGTGCTTACACTGTATTTGTTGTTGCTTTTTCGATTTGTTATCGCCTCGCACAAAGCCAATACAATGTTCGGAAAATTAGTAGTTATTGGTTTAGGATTTCCGATGATCTTTCAGGCAATGACCAATATGGCAGTTGCGGTAGAATTATTGCCCGTTACAGGACAACCTTTGCCATTAATAAGTAGTGGAGGAAGTTCTATCTGGATGACATGTTTTGCCCTTGGAGTTATCATTAGCGTCACCAAAAAAGATGAAGAGATAGAGCAAGAGAAACTAGAAAAAGAAAAGAGAGAAGCAGTACTTCAGCAATTAATAGATGCACAAATGCGGTCAGATGACGAAGTAGTCGATGATTATTCAATCGAAGATAAAGCAACAAATCCGATGAATGCCGTTTTGAATAAATAGCGTTCAGTGATAAATTTAATAAGCAAGAGCACTCAGTAATTAAAATAAAATGGCAAAACATAAATTCATAGTAAGCGGTGGCGGTACAGGCGGACATATTTATCCAGCAATTGCTGTTGCAAATGAATTAAAATCTCGTTTTCCTGAAGCGGAGTTTCTTTTTGTGGGTGCCAAAGACAAGATGGAAATGCAAAAAGTTCCTCAGGCAGGGTACGCTATAGAAGGACTTTGGATCGCTGGGTTACAACGAAAGCTAACGTTGCAAAACGCTCTGTTTCCGGTAAAATTAATTGCCAGTTTGTGGGAGTCTAGAAGAATTTTAAAACAATTTAAACCCGATGTGGTTATCGGTACAGGTGGTTTTGCCAGTGGACCATTGTTGAAAATGGCCAATATGCTAAATATTCCAACAGTTATCCAGGAACAAAATTCTTATCCAGGGATTACCAATAAGTTGTTGGGCAAAAAAGCCGATGCTATTTGCGTTGCTTACCCAAATTTGGAGTCATTTTTTCCAGCAGCCAAAATGATTTTAACAGGTAATCCAGTGCGTCAAGATTTAATTGATGTTGATGGAAAAAAAGACGAAGCAATTCGTTATTTCAATTTAGATGCCAATAAAAAGACCCTTTTGGTTCTCGGCGGAAGCCTTGGTGCAAGACGAGTAAATCAATTAATCGAAAAGGAATTGGCAGGCTTACTTTCTCAAAACATACAAATCATTTGGCAATGCGGGAAATTATACATAGAAGATTATAAAAAATACAATAGCACAAAGGTTCAGGTTGTCGCTTTTATTGAAAGAATGGATTTAGTTTATGCTGCGGCAGATATTGTAATCTCTCGTGCTGGAGCATCCTCGGTTTCGGAGCTTTGCATAATTGGTAAACCAGTAATTTTTATTCCGTCTCCCAATGTTTCCGAAGACCATCAGACCAAAAATGCAAAAGCAATTGTAGAGAAACACGCTGCAATTATGCTCAAAGAATCGCAATTGAATTTTGAGTTTAGTATTGTTTTTGAAGCATTGCTCAAAGACGAAGCAAAACAAAAACAATTGAGTGAGAATATAAAACTGTTGGCTATGCCAATGGCGACGAAGCACATCGTCGATGTTATTGTTACGTTAATTCGATAGTGTAAAGACAATAATAGTACGAAAAACAATATAATTGTAGTAGCATCGTTGTAAGCAATTAAAATAAAGAAAAAATGAACTTAAATCAAATACATAACGTCTACTTCATCGGAATTGGAGGCATCGGGATGAGTGCTTTGGCTCGTTATTTCAAAAATATAGGCAAGCAAGTTTCGGGATACGATAAAACGCCCTCTACGCTTACCAGTGAATTAATAGAAAGTGGTATTGCGATTCATTTTGAAGATAATATCGATTTTATTCCGAAGGATTTTTATATAGAAAATACACTAGTTATTATTACGCCAGCAGTTCCGAAAGCGCATTCTCAATGGAATTATTTTTTAGAAAAAGGGTATCATGTCCAAAAAAGAGCCGAGGTTTTGGGTATAATTACAAAAGATACGTTCTGCTTTGCGGTAGCGGGTACGCACGGAAAAACAACAACTTCGAGTATTTTGGGGCATATTTTGTTCGAAAGTGGTGCCGACGTAACTGCTTTTATTGGCGGAATTGTAGAGAATTACAATTCTAATTTGATAGGTAGCGGAAAATCGATAACCGTTGTAGAAGCCGATGAGTTCGATCGTTCGTTTCTGCATTTGCACCCAGATATTGCCTGCATCACCTCGATGGATGCCGATCATCTCGATATTTATGGTACCAGTGAAGCAATCGAAGCTTCTTTTGTAGAATTTGCAGAGAAAGTTGCAGACAAAAGTAAGCTGTTTATTATAAATGAATTACCTCTTGAAGGGGTTACTTGTGCAGTAAACGAAAAAGCAGTTTTTAGGGCTTTTAATGTTCGAATAGAAAATAGTAATTATATTTTTGATGTTCAAACACCTTCTGAAGTTATTAAGGAATTACAATTCGGATTGCCAGGAAAACACAATTTAATGAATGCCTTGATGGCTTTGGCAATGGCAAAAACATACGGTACGCCAACCCAAGCAATTGCAAAAGCATTATTGTCATTTAAAGGAATTCGAAGACGTTTCTCGTATCAGATAAAAACAGAGTCTTTAGTTTATATAGATGATTATGCGCACCATCCAACAGAAATTAATGCGGTAAACCAAGCGGTTCGGGAATTGTATCCCAACCAAAAAGTATTGGCTGTTTTTCAGCCCCATTTGTTCAGCAGAACAAAAGATTTTGCCGATGATTTTGCCAAAAGTTTAGCCGCCTTTGACGAGATTCTTCTCTTAGATATTTATCCAGCTCGAGAATTGCCCATAGAGGGAGTTACATCCGATTGGTTGTTGGGTAAAATCGATAACAAACACAAAAAAGTAGTTACCAAGATAGAATTAATTCCTGAAATTTTGGCAAGCAAAGCTCGAATCATTGTAACGATAGGAGCAGGAGATTTAGGAGAATTGGTGCTGTCAATAAAAAAAGCGTTAAATGAGACTTTTTAGTTGGATTAATCTACGATTAGTTCTTATGTTTGCAGCCGTGATTTTTTTATTTTCGTTTGCATCCAAAAGAAATACAGATAGAGATTTGGTAAAATCAGACGTTATTTTCGTAGGAGATAACGCTCCGTTTATTGGTCAAGAAACGGTTAATAAATTGTTAATAGAAAATAGTGCTGACGTACAAAGCATTAGAAAAGATAAATTAGATTTGAATACCCTAGAAAGATCTTTGAACACTCACCCTATGGTCGAAAAAGCAAACGTATTTGTAAGTATTGATGGAGTGTTGAAGGCAGTTGTAAAACAGAAGGATCCAATTGCTAGGGTTTTTAGCGGAAATAGCTCTCATTATGTTGATTACGAAGGAAACCCAATGCCTTTATCAGCTAATTTTACGGCTAGAGTTCCCCTTGTTTCGGGAGAAATAAAAAACAATAATAAAGATGTAGCCAAATTATTGCGCCTAATCTATGACGATGCCTTTTTGAAAAAAAATATAATTTCGATTCAAATTATGCCTAATGGGAGTTTGTTAATGCTCAATAGGAACTTTGATTATCAGATCGATTTTGGCAGCGTACTAAATATGGAGCGTAAATTCAATAATTATAAAGCCTTTTTTCAAAAGGCCGTTTTGGATAGCTCGTTGTATAAATACAAAAAAATTGATCTCCGATTTACAGAACAAGTAGTTTGTACTAAATAAATAGATAATGGAAAAAGAGAATATTGCAGTAGGTCTAGATATTGGGACGACCAAAATTGTTGCCATGATTGGCAAGAAGAACGAATATGGAAAATTAGAGATTTTGGGAATTGGTAAATCCAAAAGCTTAGGGGTTGCAAGAGGAGTTGTCAATAATATTACACAGACAATACAATCTATTCAGCAAGCTATTCAAGAAGCAGAAAATAATTCGGGTTACAAAATAAAAGATGTTGTAGTAGGAATCGCAGGACAGCATATTCGCAGTATTCAACACAGCGATTATATAAGTAGGGACAATCCCGAAGAGGTTATAGGAGGCTATGATATTGATTTATTGATTAACCAAGTTCATAAATTGGCAATGTTACCTGGGGAAGAAATCATACATGTTCTGCCTCAAGAATTTAAAATTGATGGACAATCAGACATCAAAGAGCCAGTCGGAATGTATGGAGGAAGATTGGAATCAAGTTTTCACGTGGTCGTGGGGCAAGCTTCCTCTATACGCAATGTGGGCAGATGCATACAGAGCTCGGGAATTGAATTGTCGGGATTAACTCTCGAACCATTAGCTTCTGCCGATGCTGTTTTGAGTCAAGAAGAAAAGGAGGCGGGTGTTGCTCTAATCGATATTGGAGGAGGAACTACAGATTTAGCCATTTTTAAAGACGGAATCATTCGGCATACTGCAGTTATTCCTTTTGGAGGAAATGTAATAACCGATGATATAAAAGAAGGATGCTCTATAATTGAGAAACAAGCCGAATTGTTGAAAGTAAAATTCGGGTCGGCTTGGCCAGGAGAAAATAAAGACAACGAAATTGTCTCTATTCCTGGACTAAGAGGAAGAGAACCAAAAGAAATTTCTTTGAAAAATCTTTCTAAAATAATTCACGCTAGAGTTGTCGAAATAATAGAACAGGTTTTTGCCGAAATAAAAGCCTACGGTCACGAAGACCCTCGCAAAAAACTAATAGCAGGAATTGTGCTTACGGGTGGAGGAGCACAATTAAAACATATAAAGCAATTAGTAGAATACATAACAGGAATTGATACCAGAATCGGATATCCAAACGAGCATTTGGCAGGCAATTCAGACGAAGAGATTTCAAGTCCTTTGTATGCTACTGCGGTTGGTTTGGTAATGAATAGTATCGAAAACAAAACGCAAAGTGCCGTGCGATTTGATTTGGATGTTGCCCCAGAAAAAGTAACGTACCAAAGAGAAAGAATTGTCGAAACTGTTCCTGTGTTTAATGAGGAATATCAAGAACGAGAAAAAATAGTTCCGCAACAACAAGAAATAAATAAAGAAGAGTCGACTGAAGTAAAAATTAGAAGATCTTTTTTTGATAAATATGTAGATAAGATTAAAGATTTTTTAGATAACGCAGAATAAGTAGTATCCATAATAAAAATGTTATCGTTCTCCTTTTTGTCCCAAGCCTAAAAGGTAAAAAAAAATAGTAATTAAGAATCTCAAAACCAAATAAGATGATGAGCAACTCAGAATTTGGAAGTATTTCATTTGATTTACCAAAGAATCAATCAAATGTAATAAAAGTTATTGGTGTAGGTGGTGGTGGTAGTAACGCTATCAACCACATGTTTAAGCAAGGAATTAAAGGGGTAGATTTTATCGTCTGCAATACCGATTCGCAAGCTTTACAAAACAGCGCGGTACCTAATAAAATTCAGTTGGGTGTAAACTTGACCGAAGGGCTTGGTGCTGGTGCCAATCCAGACGTAGGGCAGCAATCTGCGATAGAAAGCATTGCCGATATCGAAAAAATGCTTGATGTAAATACCAAAATGGTATTTATTACAGCCGGAATGGGGGGCGGTACTGGAACAGGTGCAGCACCAGTTATTGCACAATTAGCCAAAGAGAGAGACATTCTAACAGTAGGAATTGTTACATTACCTTTCTTATTTGAAGGAAAAGTGCGTCAAGAGCAAGCGATTTTAGGAATCGAAAAATTGCGCAAACAAGTCGATTCGTTAATTGTCATCAACAATAATAAATTAAGAGAAGTATACGGAAATCTAGGTTTCAAAGCTGGATTTTCAAAAGCCGATGAAGTTTTGGCAACCGCCTCAAGAGGTATTGCCGAAGTAATTACACATCATTATACTCAAAATATAGATTTAAGAGATGCCAAAACAGTATTGTATAATAGCGGAACGGCTATTATGGGATCTGCTGTTGCGGTGGGAGAGAACAGAGCCAAAGAAGCAATTGTTTCGGCTTTAGATTCGCCTCTTTTAAATGATAATAAAATTACAGGAGCCAAAAACGTATTGTTGCTTATCGTTTCTGGATCGAACGAAATTACTATTGATGAAATAGGAGAAATTAACGATCACATTCAGGTAGAAGCAGGTCACAATGCCAATATTATTATGGGTGTTGGAGAAGACGAGTCTCTAGGAGATTCGATCGCAGTTACCATAATTGCTACTGGTTTTGATGTAGAGCAACAAAACGAAATTGTTAATACAGAGCCTAAAAAAATTATTCATACACTAGAAGACGAACAACGAAGTGTGCATAATTTGATTAACAATACCCTTGCAGCTTTTAATTTAGAGAGCGAATCTCCTGCTACAAATACCAATGACAGAATTGTTTTTGAATTGATAGAAGACGAAGTGGTTCCTGAACCTATTGTGGCTTCTGTAAACAATCAAGAATTATTGGAGATGTCTGAATTTATCAAAAACTTAGATGTTACTTTCGAAATCGTTTCTCCGATTAAGGATATCGATTTTACGATTTCTGTGCCAAAAGCAACCGAAGTAAAACCAGTACAACCTCAGGTTGTAGAGAGACAACAGACTACCTTTTCATTCGATTTACCTCTTTTTGCGCCAGCTACAAATGCAGTAGTGCCAGAAGCGGTAGTGGTACAAACACCAATTGTTCAAGAACCTAAAGTAGTGTTTGAGCTGGCCCATGCGATTCGGGAGATGAATGTGGTGCAACCCATACAATTTGTTCCTGTAACTGAATTGACAGATAACGGAATCATAAAACATTCTTTGGAGGAGTATATGGAATTGGAAAATGAATTTGTCGACGCAAAGACCGTTGTCAAAAATATAGAAACTGTTCCAGCCGAGTTAAATATTACCATGAAACAAGTGGTGACACCCGACCAAAGTATTCCTAGTATTCAATCGGTTTCTCCTACAGACATGACTATCGAAGAATCGTTAAAACACAAAGCAGACGAAAGAAGAAAAAAATTAAAAGATTTTAATTATAAATTTCACAACAATGTCTCTAGAGTAGACGAATTAGAGAAAGAACCAGCCTATAAAAGGTTGGGTATCGATATTACAAATGCGCAAATTAACAATACAAATTCAAGAATTTCTGTCGGAACAGACAGCAATAATGACTTACAATTGCGTTCGAACAATTCTTTTTTGCACGACAATGTAGATTAACTATCTTAAATTAAACGAAGGTAGCCCGAAGACTCTATTCGATTTTCGGGTTATTTTTTGTCATCGCAAGGAATAAAGCAATCTGTTGCTACTTTGAGTAAAATGTTCTAAATTTGCCGAGCCTTAATCCAGCTGTACGTTTCAAGCTTTTGGTCTAAAATGGTTTTTTCTAAAAATAAAAAAGAGCTTCTAAGGTCGCTTTTTTTATTCTAGAAAAAATACATTTTCACCCCAAAAGGCTTTCCACTACCATCTGGGGCAGTTAATCTGAGATTGCAGATTTGTAAAGGCATTCCTTTATTTTTATTTCAAAATAAAATAAAGGTTTTTTGGATTTCGATATTCAAAGAAATTTTTCAGTACTAACAAAAAAATTAAGATCAATATCTAATTCAATTCTGATAGCTATCGGAACTAAAATAAAAAATCAGTATGAGTTTATCAATACACATCATGGACGATATTAAAGCTGCCATGAGAGCCAGAGACACCGTTGCATTAGAAGCCTTAAGAGCCATAAAATCAGAAATTTTGTTGGCGCAAACCGCTTCAGGATCAAAAGAAGAAATTACAGCAGAAGAAGAAATAAAATTGCTCCAAAAATTAGTAAAAACGCGTAAAGACAGTGCGAAGATCTTTACAGAACAAAATCGTTTAGACTTGGCCGAACCAGAATTGGCACAGATTGCTGTAATCGAGAAATTTTTGCCTGTGCAATTGAGTGAGGCAGAAGTAGAAGCCGTGATTGCAAAAATCATTGCAGAAACCGGTGCTACAGGTATTGCTGCAATGGGTAAAGTTATGGGATTGGCAGCTGCGCAATTAGGCGGAACTGCCGAAGGAAAAACCATTTCGACAATCGTTAAAAAATTATTGACATAAATAAAAAAATGGTTTTTTTATTTTTTTTAACGTTTTGTTAAATCTAAAATCAGAATTCTAATATTAATAATGACTGCGTAGTTCAACTGGATAGAATATCAGATTTCGACTCTGACGGTTGTAGGTTCGAACCCTACCGCGGTCACAAAAGCCTTTCAAAAGCAATGATTTTTGAAAGGCTTTTTTAGTACTGTATTATTTGGTGTTTTCCGACGTAATACCAATGTTTTGATTCCTCCGATTAGAACTCGCTTATTTTTTTGCATTTTGTTTGCTGATTTTTATTGTAAATACTGACGTGTGTTGGTTTTAGTAACTCTAAATAAAAGACAGCCTCTTTGCCCTGTTTGTTAGAGTTTTTTTTGCATACCAAGGTGTTGTGAAATCACAAAGAATTATGTGTTTTAAAACAATGAAAATTGTGTTCTTTATTATTTCAATTAGTCTTTCATTTACAAAATAGTTTGTTACTTTTGGCGACAAAAAAACTTACATTTTGCGTAGGTACTCTTAAAAAAACAACAATGAAAAAAAGCACTGTATTAGTATTGATCCTGAGTATCTCAATTCATTTTTTGAATGCCCAAAATAGTTTTCCTATGCCTAGTGGTAATGTGGGTATAGGAACAAATAATCCAGACGCCAAGCTTGATGTTTATACAGATTTACCTATTCCAGCAATATATAACTCTCAAAATTGGACTACAAGAAATTCGGGTTATAATCTGAAACTTCAAACGGTTTGGAGTAATGATAATGGAATTAATCAACAATTCGTGCAAAGATTCAATGGTATAGACTATACTTCGCTGTCTTTTTTTGCGGGTAACGTAGGTATTGGAACCGCAACACCTAGTTCTAAATTAGATGTAAATTTAGCTTCAATCAATGATAGATTCCAAGTTCAACAAGCGGGCAATGTCAGATTTTATGCTAGTGGTGAAGGTGTTGTTAAATGGGGGAGGTCTGCCGATTTTGGATGTTTAACTTGGGATACAGATTTAGCTATAGTTGGAGGTCAATCTATGAAGGCATTGTCATTGCGCGCCAATGGAATAGATCAAGTTAGGATTACCACTGCTGGTAATGTCGGCATCGGTACCACAACTCCCGACGCCAAACTCGCTGTAAACGGAACGATACACGCCCGAGAAGTAAAAGTAGATTTGGCAGGTTGGCCCGATTATGTTTT
>JAYVGE010000131.1:0-4463 GCA_043772515.1 Flavobacterium sp.
AAGGTTCGAGTCCTTGTAGACCAACAAAAAACCTCTCAAATTTTGAGAGGTTTTTTTATGTTTATTAATTTTGTTATACTTGAAAAAAAATAATCTACAAGGTTTCGCTTTTATAGTAATTGTTTGTTATTCTAAGTAAATAACGATATAAGAATAGGTGGGATAATCAGTTGTCGCTCTTTATAAGGCGAATGACTTGTGTTTAATCGGAGTGCTATTTTGTGCAGAAAGTCTAAAGTTATATTTTGAATGTGATTACTGGTTTGATGGTGTGATTTACTAAGTCTTCGCTAATGCTGCCATTAAAAAAATGTGCTAGACCAGTTCTTCCATGAGTACACAATCCTATTAAGTCTGAGTTTGTTCTGTTGGCAAAGTTTAGGATTCCTTTCTCTATATTGGCATCGTTGTAGGTATGCAAAGTGTAGTTGTCGATGTTGTAATCGGCAACAAAGTCTTTCATTATTTTTTCGGCTACTTCGGTTGTTTTAAAACTATTTGGCGTACAAATCATTACTAAATCGAGATTTGCATCAAATATTTTTGCAAATTCAAGCATTTTTTTGAATGGTTTTTTGATTTCTTTTGTAAAATCGGAGGCAAATACAAAATTTTTCATTTTAAATTCTCCTATCTCCTTTTTGATTACCAAAACAGGAACTTCAGAAAGGCGAACTACTTTCTCAGTATTCGATCCAATAAGCAATTCTTCGGCTCCAGAAACTCCATGAGAACCCATGACAATTAAGTCGATATCGTTTTTTTTGCTAAAAGAAAGTATTCCTTGAAAAGCTCTTTCAAATTGTACTACTTCGGTAACCGCAATCCCTTCGAGATAGGGGCTTTCTTTGATTTTTTGAAAAGTATCATGTGCCTTTTTCATATAAAAAAGCACCTCGGGAATAGTGTTTCCTCCCGTGATGGCATCGTTCATTTGGCTGGGTAGTTCGAGCATGTGAATCAGGAATAATTCGCAGTTGTTTTTTCTGGCAATTTGTGCTCCAGCTTTTAAAGCATATTCTGAAAATTTGGAAAAATCGGTTGGAATTAAAATTCTTTTCATAAATAATTTGGTTTAGATTATGGGTAAATTCACGGTTTTATAGCTTTAATAAAGGTACGAAAAATTATAAGAGCAATCAATTATTTTTTGATTTGTAAAAAAACACTATATTTGCACGGTTATTTATTAAAACCTAAATAATGAGGGGACTAATTGTCCCCTCTTTTTATAAAAATATGACATTTAAAGAAAAAATAAATACCTTGTTAGAAGAAAGTCTTTTAGAGAAACCATCCGTTTTTCTGATAGATTTAAAGATTACAGATGCTTTTAAAGTTATGGTGACTTTAGATGGCGATCAGGGCGTAGCTTTGCAAGATTGTATCGATGTAAGTCGAGCTATAGAAAATAATTGTGATAGAGAAGAACAAGACTTTTCTCTTGAAGTAGCTTCGGTAGGGGTTGGGTCTCCATTAAAATTGGTAAGACAGTACAGAAAAAACATCGGAAGAACATTGATTGTTAAGGTCGGAACAGAAGTTATTGAGGCAGAATTAATTGATGCAAATGATGATTTTATTGTTTTGTCTTGGAAAGCAAGAGAACCAAAGAAAATTGGTAAAGGAAAAGAAACAGTTCAGAAAGAACTACAAATTCTTTATTCAGATATTAAAGAAGCAATAGTTATAGTAACATTTTAATTAAAGAATTCGCATGGAAAATTTAGCATTAATCGATTCATTTTCAGAGTTTAAAGACGATAAACTTATTGATCGTGTAACGCTTATGGCAATATTAGAAGATGTATTTAGAAATGCATTGAAAAAGAAATTTGGATCGGATGATAATTTTGATATTATTATTAATCCGGACAAAGGTGATATGGAAATCTGGCAAAGAAGAGTTATTGTTGCTGATGATGATTTAGATTTGGATCATCTTGAAATTACTTTGACCGAAGCTAGAAAAATAGAACCCGATTTTGAAATTGGCGAAGAAGTTTCGGAAGAAGTAAAATTAATAGATTTAGGAAGAAGAGCAATTTTGGCTTTGCGTCAAAACTTAATTTCTAAAATCCACGAACATGATAATACCAATCTTTACAAGCAATTTAAAGATTTAATTGGCGATATTTATACTGCCGAAGTACATCATGTGCGTCCGAGAGTGGTTATTTTGGTTGATGATGAAGGAAATGAAATCGTTTTGCCAAAAGAAAAACAAATCCCGTCTGACTTTTTTCGTAAAGGAGATAATGTTCGAGGAATTATAGAAAGCGTAGAGCTAAAAGGCAATAAACCTCAAATTATTATGTCTAGAACTTCAGAGAAGTTTTTAGAGAAATTGTTTGAGCAAGAAATTCCAGAGGTTTTTGATGGTTTGATTATGGTTAAAAATGTGGTAAGAATTCCTGGCGAAAAAGCAAAAGTAGCTGTAGAAACTTACGACGACAGAATTGATCCTGTTGGGGCCTGTGTGGGTATGAAAGGATCTCGTATTCACGGAATTGTTCGCGAATTAGGAAATGAAAATATAGATGTTATCAATTACACTAGTAACATTCAATTATACATAACAAGAGCGTTAAGCCCTGCAAAAGTTTCTTCTATTAAAATTAATGAAGAGACAAAAAGAGCCGAAGTGTTTTTGAAACTAGAAGAAGTTTCTAAAGCAATTGGAAGGGGTGGGCACAATATTAGACTGGCTGGTCTTTTAACTGGTTATGAATTAGACGTTATCAGAGAAGGTGATGTTGCGGGAGCAACTGCCGATGATGATGATGTTGAGTTGACAGAGTTCTCTGACGAGATCGAAGATTGGGTTATCGAAGAATTTGCAAAAATTGGTTTAGATACTGCAAAAAGTATTTTAAAACAAGATGTAGAGGATTTGGTAAGAAGAACAGACCTAGAAGAGGAAACTATTCTAGATGTAATGAGAATATTGAAAGAAGAATTTGATAGTTAATCAATTCTTCTAGCAACACAACAAAAAAGGTAATAATAAAAAGGTTTTATGTCTGAAGAGAGAATTATTAGAATAAACAAAGTTTTAAGGGAATTGAATATTTCTTTAGAAAGAGCTGTGGATTATCTGAAAGATAAGGGGATTGCTATTGAGTCAAATCCAAACACAAAAATTTCTGATGACGTATACAATGTCTTGTGCGGTCAGTTTGCTGGTGACAAAGGGAATAAAGAAGCTTCGAAAGAAGTTGGAGAAGAGAAAAGAAAAGAAAAAGAGGCTTTACGTTTGGAACGAGAAAAAGAAATCGAGGACAAACGCAAACAAGATGAAGAGCGACTAAAACAACAAGAAGTTATAAAAGCGAGAGCCGTTATAGCAGGACCTGTTCAAGTTGGGAAAATTGATCTTAATCCAAAAAAACAGCCAGTTGTTGCGACTCCTAAACCAGTTGAGAAAATTGAAACACCCGTTGAGAAACCAGTTTCAGTAGCAACTCCAGTTCAAGAAATTGTAGTTCCTAAAGAGCCAGTTGTAAAACAAACTGTTCCGAAAGAAATTACAGTAAAAGAACCGGCAAAAGAAAAATCTGTTTCAGACAAAAAAGAGATAAAACCTGTTGTTGGAATTAAAGAAGTGAAGAAAGAACCAGTACAAGAAGTTGTTGCTGAAGTAAAAGAGACTCCTAAAGTTGAGGAAGCACCAGTTGATGAAACCATCACAACGCAATATCAAAAATTATCAGGAACTACTTTGACAGGACAAATTATTGATCTTTCTCAGTTCAATAAGCCGAAAAAGAAAAAAGAAGAGCCTAAAATTACTCCAAACAAACCAGGTGCGCCAGGTGCTGCTGGAGCTAATAATGCCAACAAAAATAAACGCAAAAGAATTGCTCCTAAGCCTGGTGTGCCAAGACCTCCTGGAGTTCCTGGAGCACCAAATCCTAACAAGATTACCCCAAATACTGCTGGTGGTGGTGGCGGTTTTAATGCCAACAGAAGCGCTAGACCTGGTTTTGTAAAAGGAAACAGACCTGCTATTGTTGCCAAAGTAGAGCCAACAGAAGAAGAAGTTAAAAATCAAATTCGCGAGACTTTAGAGAAGCTACAAGGTAAAGGAGGGAAATCTAACGCAGCCAAATACAGAAGAGACAAAAGAGATACACACCGTCAGAAATCAGACGAAGAGCAACGAGCGATTGATGAAGGAAGTAAAACAATAAAAGTTACCGAATTTGTTACCGTGGGCGAAATTGCCATCATGATGGATGTGCCAATTACAAAGGTAATTGGAACGTGTATGTCGCTAGGAATCATGGTTACCATGAACCAACGTCTAGATGCAGAAACATTGACTATTGTTGCCGATGAGTTTGGTTACGAAGTCGAGTTTATAACTGTCGATATCGAAGAAGCCATTCAGGTGGTTGAAGACAAAGAAGAAGATTTGGTTTTTAGAGCGCCTATCGTTACCGTAATGGGTCACGTCGATC
>JAYVGE010000132.1:0-4462 GCA_043772515.1 Flavobacterium sp.
CTTGACTTACGAAGAATCGAATCGCTTGTATCAAGAAGTCTTGAAAGATTATGAAGGAGAAACCAAATTTAGGCAATTTCAGAAAGTAAAAACCAATGATTATTTTAATGGACTGCAAGTAAAATTTTCCTACGCAATAACGTGTCATAAATCGCAAGGAGGACAATGGAATACGGTATTTATTGAGCAACCGTATTTACCAAACGGAATAGACAGAGATTACATCCGATGGCTGTACACGGCAATGACAAGAGCCAAGAATAAACTGTATTTAATTGGTTTTAAAGACGATAGTTTTGTCGAGTAAGCCCTTTAGAATTTCAAATATATAATTGTTTAGTCGTTATGGTGTTAAGTGATTTTAGATTGTGTAGTACCGATTTCTGATTAGAGATGTAGCGTTGCTACATAGTAGTTAATGTTATAATAACCGTAGTTATTTTTTTGTTAAACCAGAATAATCACCTCTTGCTAATTTAAATTCACATAATATTAAACAAGATTTCTTTAAATTATATTTAAAAAAAATACATTTGCACTTCAATTAAATATATATAATGAAAAAATTCAAATTAAAACCTACACTTATTTCTTTATCCGTAGTTAGTATTGCTTTTATTACTTTGTCATGGGGTGTATTCGGTCATGAACATATTAATAAAGCTGCAATTATGGCACTTCCTAAGCCGCTACAAACCTTTTTTTACAACCATGTCGATTTTATTACACAAGAGTCAACCGTTCCGGATTTGCGTAAATACACATTGAAAGATAAAGCAGAAAACCCACGCCATTTTGTCGATTTAGAAAATTTTGGTGCTGTAGATTCTATTCCACGCTCATTTGAAGTGCTAAAGAAAAAATATGATGACAAGTTTTTATCCAGTAATGGGATTTTGCCTTGGTACATTCAGGATATGATGACCAAGTTGACCAAAGCATTTAAAGAAAAGCGCAAAACAGAAATTTTATTTCTAGCAGCAGATTTAGGACATTATATTGGAGACGCACACATGCCATTGCATACATCAGCCAATCATGACGGACAATTAACGGATCAAAAAGGTATTCACGCTTTGTGGGAAGGGAGAATTCCTCAAATGTTCGGGAAAAATTATAATTTTCATACAGAAGAAGCACATTATATAGAAAATGTCGAAACAGCAACTTGGGCAATGATTAACGATACCCATAGTTTGGTAGCGCCACTTTTGGCAACAGACAAAAAGTTACGAGATTCTTTTACAGGAAAAGTTTATGAAATGGATGAGAAAGGAAATATCGCTAAAGGAAAATTTAACGATATGATTTTTTCGACCGAATATACCAATAAACTCAACGAAGTTTTGGATGGTATGATCGAAAAACAAATGCGCAAAGCAATTGTAGCAACCTCTAGTTTTTGGTACACCGCATGGGTAAATGCAGGAAAACCGAATCTGGATGATCTAGATACCAAAGAAATGACCAATCGCAACAAGAAAGCTTTAAAACAAGATATGAAGCTCTGGAAAACTGGAAAACTTTTTGGTTTAGAAAGTGAAAAAGATTTTGAATAATGCATTTTTAAATTAAACAAAAAAAGCCTGTGAGATATTATTTCACAGGCTTTTTTTGTTTAATTTACTTTCTGATATTTCTTTTTCTTCAACATATCGGAAGCGGTTTGATAATACGAAATTGTTTCGGTGACCAAATCGGTTCTTTCATTGGTTAATGGAATTTGATCATAATAAATTTGAAAATCTTTTTCTACTTTTTGATCTGGTTTTAGCGTTAATCGAAACTGTTTTACACCTTGTTTTGGCGAAATAATAGTTAGAATATTATCCTTAATCATACCCAAATCCTGATAAGTTGCAATTAAAGCTCTAGGTTTATAATCAGATTTTAGAACATCTTGACCATAGAATTTGCTTTGATAGTTAAAATTGAGCAACCCAAATAAAGTAGGCATAATATCAATTTGAGACATGATATTGGTATATCGTTTTGGTTTTATAAAATTTGGACTGTAAATCATAGCTGGAATTCGATATTTATCTGCGGGAAGTTCTGTTTTTCCGGCACTCGATGCGCAATGATCAGCTACAATAACAAAAACAGTATTAGCAAACCAAGGTTGTTTTTGAGCCATAGCAAAGAATTTTTTTAAGGCATAATCGGTATATTTTACCCCGCCTTCACGAGATTTTGCATCACCAGAAATATCAATTTTATTATTCGGATACGTAAAAGGTCGGTGGTTACTTACAGTCATCCAATGATTAAAAAAGGGTTTACCCGTTTTGGCTTCGGCATTCATTATCTTGATTGCTTTGTTAGCCATATCTTCATCACAAACACCCCAAACATTGGCAAAAGTAATCTCGTCGGGAGTAAATGTCTTTTTATCAACAATAATATACCCGTTTCCTGTAAAAAAATCTTCCATATTATCAAAATAAGAATCTCCTCCGTAAAGGTATTTTACGGCATATCCCTTTTGTTTAAAAACACTTGCGGTAGAAAATTTATTTTTATTATCTACTCGCTTCACCACACTTTCTCCTGCTGTTGGAGGCAAACAAAGTGTTACCGCTTCTAGACCGCGTACAGTACGGTTTCCTACAGCGTAAAAATTAGAAAAAAATAAGCTTTTGGTTTCAATACTATCCAAAAAGGGAGTTATGTTTTGATCGTTTCCGTAGGTTTTCATAAAATCGGCACTGTAACTTTCGATGGTTATCAATACTACATTTTTATGATTCTCGGCAGCTTCGCTTTTTATTTGACGTAGTGTGGTTTCTCCAGAAACGGTTGCTATTTGTTGGCTTAGTTGGGCAAAAGCTGCTGTTGAAGGAAGTGTTTTATAAAATTTAAAATAGTCTAATTCGCTATTCATAAATGCTAAATAAAATTTATGCAATCCATTGGATTGTAGTTCGTTAGAAAAAACATTGGTGGAATTTTCTTTTGTTGACAAGAACGGAATTGCCAATAAAGAAAGTCCAAATAAGCTGATATAAACTGCTGATAATTTTATTTTTTCAAGAAAAGTTGGAATACCTTCTATGTAGTTTTTTGATTTTTTTACAATAAAATAAGTGACTACACCTACAATTAGAAACAAAGCCGAAAACAACGGAATAACAGGATACGATTCCATAATATTACCAATAACTTCATTGGTGTAAATAAGATAGTTTACAGCAATAAAGTTGTATTTTACTCCAAATTCATTCCAGAAAAAATATTCGCTTATTCCGTTTTGCAAAATCAGGAGCACGTACAAAAAAATAACAAAACAGAATAACCAAAATCGTATTTGGCTACGGTATTTGGGTAAGAAAAGTAATAACCCAAACAGAAGTGTTTTTATTCCGATAAATAACATTCCTATTTTTGGTAGTTCACCACCATATTCGTTTAGAATTGTGTTTCCTAAAGAGACATATAACAATAAAGAAACTAAAACTCCAAAAACGATATAACCATAGGGTTTATAGTATTTTGAATTGGATATAAAAATAAGATAGAGCCACAAAAAAACACTGGCAATAACAAAAACAAAAAAGTCGGATACTAAACCAAGTCCAAATATTTTTAGAGAATCTATAAAACCAAAGGAAGTCTGTGTAATGGGATGAAAAACTAAGACAATTCGCAAAATAAGGCTTACGATTCCGTAAAACAGAGCCAAGTTATAAAATGGAGAAAACTTTTTTAAAAGATTCATAAGGATTTTTTTTTTTGCTAAAATAAGGAATTTCGATTTATAAAATTGTCAAATTATAATTGATTTAGGATAATTTTGCACAAAATAAATTACTTAAATAATGATGTAAATTTCTTTTGTAAAATAAAATTCCCTTAAATTTTGAATGTTATTAAAGATTAGAGTTTATACATATTAATTAAGGGATTAGTACTTTAAAGGGTTTGTTTTTAAGATCCTTATTATTCAAAAAAGCTTACTATTCTTAACTCTATACCTACAAGGTCAAAAAAGACCTTGCAGGATTACCTCTTTGTTCTCCTACAAGGTCTTTTTTGACCTTGTAGGTGTGTTTTTTAAGTTCTTGATTTATTCAAAAAGTTTAATATGTAAAACTTTATTATAATGTATTTACTTCTTTGAAATTTAGTATTGTATTTATTTAACATAAAATCCTACATTTATGATAGAATTTTATTTATTTTTGTTAAAAAATAAAATTTAATTATGAACGACGCACATTTACATTTAATCCTTAATCATTATCCAATTGTTGGAACGCTTTTTGGTTTAGGAATTTTGGTAACAGGATTAATTTTAAAAAATAAAACACTTATAAATACAGCCTATGCATTGTTTATTGTTACGACCATTTTTGTAGCATTTAGTATGGAAACTGGAGAAGGAGCAGAAGAATTAGTAGCCGATATGCCTAACATAGGTAAACTAATTATTAGCAAACATGAAGAGCTGTCCAAAAAATTA